>CANFEI010000113.1 GCA_947445495.1 Alcaligenaceae bacterium | reverse complement strand
TAGACCTATTTTTTTAGCTTCAACGTGCGCGCGCACAATCCCGGCAAGTGAGCATTCATCCGTGAGAGCGAGAGCGTGATAGCCGAGCGCCGCCGCTTGTGCGACAAGACTTTCAGGCGCTGAGGCACCGCGCAGAAAGGAAAAGTGGCTTGAGGCGCTGAGCTCTGCGTACGCGGGCAGTCCCGATTGCTGTGCGATCTGCATGGTATTAGCTAAATAGCCCATGCAAATACCAATGTGCGGGATCTGCATCGCGCTCACGATAAATCCAGTAACGCGCGCCTGTTGTATCACGTGCCTCGAAGTAATCTCTTGCAATACTTGGCCCGTCCCACCAGCCGCACTCCAGGCGCTCGGGACCACGCAAGAGCTCAAGTGCTGTGCGATAAATAGGTCGATTTCGCTCTACACGTAGTGCAACAGGCACTGGCAGCAGCCAGAACGGTCGATCGAGTAACTGCGGTGCACCGTCCTGCGTAGCGTGCTCAAGCTTGCTAGGTGTGGATATCCAGTTGTTTGCGATTTCAGGGCGATGGTCAGCGACGGCGGCGGGGTGCAATAAACATTGGGGTCCCAAGCGTGCCGTAAGTAGATCGAAGAGTTTGCGACGTTCAGCAGGAGTGCGAAGCGTTTCTGGAAATAGTCCTCCGGCAGTATGTTGTAGCTCAGTAATGTCGATACTTTCTACTGTGAGTGCAATGACTGAATCTTTCAGGGGTAAGCGTTCAATATGCTCATGCACCAAAAGCATCAGACCGCTTAGCGTGTGTACAGGCTCTCCGAAAGCTAAATCATGTTGTGTATGGACGGCACTCTTTTGATAGCGCTCATGATGCAAGATAATACGCAGGCGTGTGAGGGCGCTGCGTTTTGCAACGAGCCATACACATAGCCGCGTTAGCATGTGTTCAATACGATGCATGATTGCGACGGTATGATCTATGCGCTCGGCTAAGTCTAGACGTTGCATAAATTGAGGCGCAGGCTGATAAGCTTTAAGCGTGGTGTGTGTTTGACTGTAGGCGGCGTCGAGTTCTTGTAGAAGTGCTGGCCCAATCCGTCGCGATAGGCCTGCCCGTGGCAAGGTACGTAGCCCCTTAAAGGTGTTGCAACCAATGGCATCGAGCCACTGACGATGCGCCTGCGCACCCGGCAGAGCGAGACAGGGCAGGGGGTCGAGTGCTCGCGTCAGTGACGTGTACGAGCAAGCATAGCGTTGACGTGCTTGGCTTGCGTGAGCAAGCAGCCATGCACCGGTCGGGGTGGGCGCCACACTAGTGCTGAGCTGATTGTGCAATACGCTCACGCGTTGCCGTAGTCCGTAAAGAATTTTCCGTACACCCCCAAATAATCGCAAGCTTGCTTCGATCTCTAGCAGCACCGTATGGCTTGCCCCCTGATAAACGGCTGGCGTATAGGCGAGCGCATGTTGCGCACACTGATCGAAAATCGATTGTTGCGTCTCTGTCGAACGTTCAGTCGTTAACGCCTCATGCTGAGGATGCCAAGACGGTTGCCAGTATTCGAGTGCGTGTAGGCGCAGGCCGATCCATATCGCCATGGGGGGTACTCATCAAATAATTGTGTGTTTCGCGCGGTAGGCAAAGCAACTTGCTGTGCAACGAGCCGCGTCGTTTGATAACGGAAATATGCAAATTCCCTGCATGGTCGGGTTCGAGTGTTAACCGTAGGTTGGCGGGTGAGGCAATCGCTTTTGTGGCGATCGGTCGATACATCACGAAAAGCGTTTGGCTTGTTTGGGCAGCGAGTTGTAAACGTTTGAGCGCAAGCTGTGGGATGGTGTCCGTCCAACAAAGGAGCGCCGCACAACTGCCGTTCCTAAGTGTTTGCTCTGCCGCCCACCATTGATCACGGCGCTCGGCCGTGCGCACATAAAAAATCGAACGTGGTGTGTTTAACCAGCTCTTCCAACAAACAATATTGGGGATATAGGGGGGATTAATGAGCGCGATCGCTTGTTGCGGATCGAGTGAGGCAAGTGCGGGACGTAAGAGATGTAATTCGCCGATTCCTGCCCCGGCGGTTAAGAGTTCAATGAGTGTGCCTGTCGGCCAGCCGCCCCCGGGGAGCTCTGCATCGAGGCTGCGGTGACCCGTGCCAACGGTAGGGCGTGTGTATGTGCCGAGTTCAGAGCCCCGCCACAGATCTGGGTGAATGTGCTGTGGCTGGGTGCTAGGTCTGTTTTTTTGTATTGGGATTGAAGAGAAAAGCATGCTGAAGACTCATGAAAGCTAGGATTAATACTGTACAAATATACAGTATTAATCCTAGCTTCAACTAGACTTTATTTAAAAATATTTGCCGCGTCGTATCGATTATCCAATGCGTTTGACCTTCAGTTTGACCTAACGCGTTGTAGCGCCGCTCAAGAAAAATTGCTTTTCCATCAATATGTTGCAGAATAATTGTGGTGCAACGTGTGCCATATCGCGGATCGGTGATGAAAGGACTACCTAAAATTTTTTCGCGGCTGAGGCCCACCCCGGTATCCGGTAACTCGTGTTCGGCAGCAGGCGTAGTGTCTTGCAAAATGCTAAATAATACTTCTGGCAATGGGACTGCTACATCGGAGAGATGTTGTTCGAGCGCATCGCGCGTGCGCAAGACTTTTGGCCAAGGGGCATCGAGCACCGCGTTAGAGAGTCCAAACGTTCCGTCGGTCAAATGCTGAGGGGGGGCAGCACTGCGGTTTGAACAATACCAAAGCCCACGATGATCTCCTACAAGCAAATTAAACCCGTTATAGGAGGCTGAGTCTTGATGCACGGTTTGCGCATAAGTCTGCGCAGTGTCGACTCCTCGAAGATAGTTTTCTGTGAGTAGTCCCCGCGAGGGTGCATCGGGCTTGCGCGGGCCGGGTTCTCGATAATTGGTCAGCAACGCGATACGCCCTGAATGTGTCATGCCAAGCCAGGTGCCGCCGGCCTCAAGATCGCGTCCGGCCAGGATATGCGTTGCGTCATCCCAAGGGGCTGCCTCAAGCGTCGGACGGATGTGCAGTTCATCTCGATTCGCTGCGATCACGAGTGGCCAATCAGGCAGGCGATTAAGGGAAAAAATTGCCAGACACATTAAACGGCCCGCTGTTTTTTCTTAGGAATATTGACAAGAATCATTCCGCTCAACACCATCACCGCTCCCCAGACGAACTCTGGGTGAAGGGGGTCATCTAAGATCCATACCCCAAACGTGACGCCCATCAGCGGTGTAAGAAACGTAAAAATGGATACCCGCGACGCAAGATAATGACGTAATAACCAAAACCAAATCAGTAGGCTCATGAAAGCAATCACAACCCCTTGTATCAGAATGCTGCTGATGACGAAGGGGGTCCAGATCACGCCAGCTTGCCCAGTCAACGCGCAGGCCACCAGTATGCCGACTGAGGCGAAGGACAGTTGGTAGAAGGTTGTTTGTGCGGGAGGAATCTTAGCGAGTTCAGTGCAGCGGATAATGATAGTCGTCGCGGCCCATAATAAACCAGCCCCTAAGCCGAGAAGATCACCCCAGATGGTTGTGAGATTAAAGTGTGGCTGATCAGCCCCTCCAAGAAAGGCGATGGCAATCCCCGTAAAACACGTCATCACGCCAAACCATTGCAACCAGCTCAGTCGCTCCTCTGGAACCCAGTAGTGCAGACCGAGGGCAGTAAAAATCGGTGTGGTGTATAAAAAAACCACCATATGTGAAGCTGTTGTGCGCGCGAGCCCTTCGCCGATCATCCACCACTCTGTACCAAACAATAACCCCACTGCGCATCCAGCCACCCAGGGGCCACGCCACAGGGCAAGTGATATTTTTTGATGCCACATGTAGAGCGCGAGCAGCACACAGCCGATGCATCCGCGCAAGCCAATATGCATGGCTGGAGTGAGATTTTCTGCAGTGAGCTTTAGAAAGATTTGTTGCCCGCCCCACAGTGTGCACACCAAAACAATACAGGCGATTGCTGTGCCGTCTAACGGTTTGCGGGAGTTGGACATATGTTTCCTTGATGACGACTGATTTTACACATCGCTTGACGGATTCTTGCTGGCGGGACCCATACAGCCCGACTGTTAAACTGCACGCTACGCAGAACAATCTGGATGTCAATGTTTATGGCCCCTGTACACCCGCCCAAAGGCTCGTCGCTCGCCACCTGGCTTAGCTACCTCGAGGCTTTGCATCCCAACGCGATTGATATGGGGCTCGAGCGGGTGCAGCAAGTGGCGCATCGGCTCGATCTTCAGGCGGATGCCGTGAAGATTGTGGTGGGTGGCACAAACGGCAAGGGTTCGACTTGCGCGATGCTAGAGTCAATCTTATTGGCTGCAGGCTATCGTGTTGGGTTGTATACCTCCCCGCATCTGATGACGTTCAATGAGCGTGCACGCCTGAACGGCGAAATTGTCGACGACGCCACGTTTGTCAGTCAATTTGAACGCATCGAAGCCGCCCGTCAGGGTGTTTCCCTGACGTACTTTGAGTTCACTACCCTCGCAGTGATGGCGCTCTTTGCGTCCCAGACGCTTGATGTGTGGGTGCTCGAAGTCGGTCTGGGTGGGCGGTTGGACGCAGTCAATATTGTGGATGCCGATTGCGCGATCGTCACGAGTGTCGATCTCGACCACATAGATTGGCTGGGTGATACGCGCGAAAAAATTGGTGTTGAAAAAGCACATATCTATCGCGCAGGACGCCCTGCGATATGTAGCGATCCCTCGCCGCCTGAGTCGTTGCTGCACTATGCCCGGGAGCTCGGTGCCGATTTGTGGCTATTCGGACGTGATTTTAATTATTCGGGAGACCGCCAACAGTGGGCATTCGCCGGCCGCCAGCAGCGCCGCAATGCGTTGGCATACCCCGCCTTGCGAGGCGCTAACCAGTTGCTCAACGCCTCGGCGGCGCTCGCGGCACTTGAAGCCTTGCGTGAGCGACTCGCGGTGCCGCAGCAGGCTGTTCGCCAAGGCCTATTACAGGCCTCTTTGCCTGGACGGTTTCAGATTTTGCCTGGCCAGCCCACCATCATCTTAGATGTCGCCCATAACCCCCATGCGGCCGCCGTCTTGGAAAAGAATCTCGGGAATATGGGTTTTCACCCCTACACCTACGCCGTGTTCGGGATGTTGGCAGATAAGGATATCGAAGGTGTCTTGCGGCACATGGCGGGTCGGGTTGATCACTGGTTTTGTGGTGGGCTTCCCGGCGCGCGGGGGGTCAGTGGCCAAGCGTTGGAGGCGCGTGTG
>CANFEI010000112.1 GCA_947445495.1 Alcaligenaceae bacterium | reverse complement strand
TCGCACAAGTGAGTGGCACGATGCAAGGCCATACAGAGGGTAGTGTGGTGCTGCCTTTGCAAGTGGGGTTGAATGCACGCGCTGCCCTGCAGTCCTGCGATTTGGCACAAAGTGGATTCCCTAGTTTGCAGTTGCCGCTGACGGGTCGTTTCGGGTACTTGCCGATGTTTGAAACGGAGTGGGACCTCGAGCCACACCTGAAGACGCTGGGCAAAACTTGGCGTGTGGCCGAACTAAGTCATAAGCCTTACCCGAGTGGGCGTGCGACACACGGAGGGATTGAAGGCCTGATGGTGCTGCGGGATCAGGTTGGCTTTGGTGCAGATGAGATTGAACAGATCATCGTGCGCGGTCCCTCGTTGATTAATCATTTGGTTAATCGCCCGCCAGTAAAATCGCCTTCGCCAAACTACGCGCGTCTTTGTATGCCTTTTGCGCTTGCGAAGGTGTTGCAGCATGGTTCGTTAGATCCGATGCATTTTCGGGGAGATGCGCTGCATGATCCTCAGACTTTCATGTTGTCACAAAAGGTATCGATGCAAATAGATGACAATCCCAATCCCAATGCCTTGGCCCCGCAGGTAGTGTCAGTGCGTTTGAGAGATGGGCGGGCTTTGGAGCACGCGATAGATACCATGCTTGCGAGTCCGAAGCGTCCGTTAAGTGAAGAGGCGCGCATGAAAAAATTCCAGCGTTGCTGGTCGCTGGCCGCCGAGTCGATGGGGGATAGCTCCGTGCTGGTTGCAGCGATCAACGGCCTCGAACATTGTCGAGAACTACAAGAGGTCACCACGCTATTGGCGGCGCAGTCGTGAGCGTCACGATGTTGGCGGCCAAGCTCTTGCTTGTGCCGAGTCTGATCTTGTTGCTGTCTTTGGCGCAACGCCGCTGGGGAGCAGGGCTGGCTGGCTGGTTATCCGCCTTTCCGGTGTATGCCGGACCGGTGCTGTTAATACTCTCCGTCGAACAAGGGCATGACTTTGCCGCGCAGGCGGCAGAAGGGACGTTGTATGCCGTCGTGGCAACGCTCGCATTTTGCATCGCCTATGGTTGGACGTGCCTGCGCCATGGCGTTCTACTGAGTTTGTTAGCTGCTGCGCTCACGTATGCGTTGACGGTATCGATCTTGCAGTTTGTGCACCTTCCGTTATTCGTCGCGTTCGCCGTGGTGCTGGTGCTGCTGATGTTGGCTCCCCGCGCGCTGCCAAAAAGACCGCCTCCGACGCGCTCAGCACCTCCAGGAAATGTAGACCTTGTTTTGCGCATGGCTTTGGGCGCAACGATGGTGTTGCTGGTGACCTATTTTGCAGACGTGATGGGCCCGCGAACGAGCGGGCTATTCGGCATGTTTCCTCTGATGAGCACGGTGTTGGTCACGTTCTCGCATCACCACGCGGGCCCCGACTCTGCGGTCGCCTTACTGCGAGGTATGTTTTATGGGTTTTATGGGTTCGCTAGCTTTTGTGTGGTGATGACCTTGGTTTTACCTGGGCATGGATTGTTAGTCAGCTTTGCTGCTGGCCTATCCACTGTGCTTGCCCTACAGCTAATAAGTAAGCGTTTAATGCCCAAAAATTCCTTGGGAACTGATGCTAGGTCTTGAAATGCCGCAATGACCCCCCAACTACATTACAGAATATTGCCTAACGCCTCAGTCGAGCGCATGGCCCTGTGGATAACTTTTTGGTGAGCACCATGACTCAAACAACATCATCTTCTGACGCATCGCAAACGTTGGGTTTTCAGGCAGAAGTTAAGCAACTACTGCACCTGATGATTCATTCCCTCTATAGCAATAAGGAAATCTTTTTGCGCGAGCTGGTCTCTAACGCCTCCGACGCGTGCGACAAGTTGCGTTTTGAGGCGATTGATCAGCCCGACTTAATGGAAGGGACGGGTGAACTGCATGTTCGCGTGGATTTCGACAAGACGGCACGCACCATCACGATTTCAGATAATGGGGTAGGGTTGTCGCGTGACGAGGCGGTCGCCAACTTGGGCACCATTGCGCGCTCTGGTACGCGCGAGTTCTTCTCCAAGTTGACGGGCGACAATCAGAAAGATGCTCAGCTAATCGGTCAGTTTGGGGTGGGGTTTTATTCCTCCTTCATTGTCGCTGACAAAGTGACGGTTCGTAGCCGTCGGGCTGGCGCCCCAGCAGAGCAGGGAATTATTTGGGAATCTGATGGCCAAGGTGAGTTCACTATCGCTGCCTCTGAGAAAGCGACAAGTGGCACGGACGTTGTGTTGCATCTGCGTGCCGATGAAGATGAATTTCTAAGTGGCTGGAAATTGCGTGAAGTCTTGCGTCGCTATTCGGATCACATCTCTCTGCCAGTACAAATGCTCAAGGAAGAGTGGGATAAAGATAAATCCGAACAAGTTAAAAAAGACGAATGGGAGTCGGTCAACCAAGCGAATGCGCTTTGGACGCGCAGTAAGTCCGAGGTGTCCGATGAGCAATATCGCGAATTCTATAAACACGTCTCGCACGACTTTGATGATCCGTTAGCTTGGACGCATAACCGTGTTGAGGGGCGCAGCGAATATACGCAACTGCTCTATATCCCGAAACATGCGCCTTTTGACATGTGGGATCGCGATGCGCGACGCGGCGTGAAGCTCTACGTTAAGCGTGTCTTCATTATGGACGACGCAGAGCAGATGCTGCCGTCCTACCTGCGTTTTGTTCGTGGAGTGATTGATTCTGCCGACTTACCGCTAAACGTATCGCGTGAACTTTTGCAGGAAAGCCGTGATGTCAAAGCGATTCGTGAAGGATCGACCAAGCGTATTCTGAGTTTGCTCGAGGATTTGGCTGAAAACAAAACAGAAGATTACGCAACGTTCTGGACCGAATTTGGTCAGGTATTAAAAGAGGGAGCAGGCGAAGATTCAGGCAACATCGAGCGGATTGCAAAGCTGCTGCGTTTCGCCTCGACGCAGGTGGACTCTGATGCTCAGACGGTTACCTTGGCGGACTATGTGTCGCGCTGTAAAGAAGGGCAAGATAAGATTTATTTCGTGACGGCTGACAGCTATACGGCAGGTCGAAACAGCCCGCATCTGGAAATCTTCCGCAAGAAAGGTATTGAAGTACTCGTGTTGTGGGATCGTGTAGATGAGTGGATGTTGTCGCATCTGCGAGAGTTCGATGGCAAGCAACTTATTTCTGTCGCGAAAGGCGGTCTGGATCTGGAGGCGCTCGCTGATGAGCAGGAGAAAAAGCATCAGACTGAAGTGGCTGAACAGTTCAAGCCTTTGGTAGAACGTCTGCAAGAGTCCTTGAAAGAACGCGTGAAAGAAGTGCGTGTCACCTTGCGCCTGGTTGATTCACCCTCATGCGTAGTAGTGGGCCAAAACGATTTGAGTCCTCATTTACAGCGTATGCTCAAAGCGGCTGGTCAGGCGGCACCGAATGTATTGCCAGTCCTTGAAATTAATCCAGAGCATGCCTTGGTCAAGCGCGTGCAAAGCGTGACGGATGACAGCTTCGACGAGTGGGCGAATCTGTTGTTCGAGCAAGCGATGCTTGCCGATGGGGCGCAGTTACCTGACCCGACGGCCTTTGTCCGACGCGTCAATCAATTGCTACTTGGGTAAGGCCTCGACCGTCCAGTTGGCTAACTTCGCATAACGGGCCCAGTCAAAAGCTGGGCCCGGATCTGTTTTGCGGCCAGGCGCAATATCGCAATGGCCTCGAACAGCAGCCAAGAGATAGCGTGCGCGTAAGCACGCCGTTAAGTGCTTGAGCGTTTCATACTGCTGATCGGTGTAGGCAAGGGTATCTGTCCCTTCAAGTTCGATGCCGATAGAAAAATCGTTACAGCGCTCTCTTGCGTTGTGTGCAGACACACCGGCGTGCCAAGCACGCTGATCACAAGAAACGAACTGTGTGGTGTGGCCGCTGCGCTCGATGACGAAGTGCGCAGACACGCGCTGCCCAACAATATTGACAAACCAAGGGTGTGCTGTGGTGTCTAGCTGGTTTAAAAATAAATCGGTGACATAGGGTGTATTGAACTGGCCGGGTGGCAAGCTGATGTTGTGTAAAACTAGCAGATCGATATCGGTATCTGGTGGCCGGTCGTCGCAATTGGGTGACTGTTTGAGCGTAATGTGGGGTGACGGGATAAGCCAGCCGCGCGAATCAAGGCTCCACATACAGACGCAAGTTAGTCTGGTGCGCGCGGGCCAAGGGAGGCGTGTGCTTGGCTACAAAAGCCCACGCCTTCTTTGGTGACGGCTTCGGATCCGGGAAGATGGACGCCACAGTGCGCACAACGCACCATCGCCTCTGTCTCGGAGACTCTTGGCGTATTGGCTTGCTTAGGCAGAGAATCGTTGTGCATTTTTTTTGCAGCGAGCTGTGCAAGGACGCGTGTCGCAAGCAGGCCACCTAAAAATGCCACAATCCAGAATAAAGCTTTTCCCATTTCAGTTTCTTTGTAAGATCACTTCAACTACAAAACGGCTGCCAGTGTAGGCAAGTACGATAAAGGCAAAGCCAGCTAGCGTATAGCGTAGCGCGATTCTTCCGCGCCAGCCACGTGAATAACGCCCCGCTAATAAAATGCTAAAGGTAATCCAAGACAAAAGGGTGAAAATGGTCTTGTGATCAAGGGGAAGCCATTTTCCCGTCATTTGGAGGGAAAAGATGGATCCCGATAAAACGGTGAAGGTTAGCGCCGCAAAAGCGATCCAAATGACCCGAAACAAGATTTGTTCTTGTGCCAGGAGCGGCGGCTGGGCATCCAACAGTCGACCAATCGCATTGCGAGCCTTTGTTTGAGCCGGATGAGTTTCTCTCGGAAAATGCAGACGATGATCGAGCGCTGCCATCAGCATAGCCTGCAGCGCAGAGAGGGTCACCAGCGCATAGGCGCACAAAGCAATTAATAAGTGTGCTCTTAGACCAGCGTCGTTTGCGTGCGCGAGCAGTTGGGCCTTTGGGAATACGGCGGCGACCACGCAAATGAGCGTGCCAACGGGTAAAAGCAGGAGTTGCAGTCCGTCGATCCGGATAATGAGACTTTCAAGCCAGAAAATAATCATACCGAGCCAAACAGAGGCCGATAGGGCAAGAGACCAGCTTAATTTCAGGTGATTGTCTTCGAGTACGGCGAAGTACAGCGCAGCCGCGTGCAAGATAATTGCCGATAACAGACCCAAACGGGCGGAGCGACCAACCTGCTGGACTGGCTCGCCCGAGGCCAATGAGCGCCAAAGTGCCAAAGCCAAGATGGCGTAGGCAAATGCGGCTAAAGAGT
>CANFEI010000111.1 GCA_947445495.1 Alcaligenaceae bacterium | reverse complement strand
TTAAAAATATCCATTTGGATATTGCCGAAAGGAAAGTCACCGCTTTCATCGGACCATCGGGCTGCGGTAAGTCAACGCTGCTACGTGCGATCAACCGGATGTACAGCTTGTACCCGGGTCAAAGAGCTGAGGGACAGATCAATTTTTATGGCCAGAATATTCTGGATGATAAGCAAGATTTGAATATGCTTCGTGCCCGTATCGGCATGGTGTTTCAAAAGCCAACCCCTTTCCCGATGTCGATCTATGACAACATCGCGTTTGGTGTCCGTCTCTACCAAAGCTTGAACAAGGCCGATATGGACGAGCGTGTGGAATGGGCGCTTACCAAGGCAGCGTTATGGGGAGAAGTAAAGGACAAGCTTGGTCAAAGCGGTTTATCGTTGTCGGGTGGGCAGCAACAGCGCCTGTGTATCGCACGTTCGGTGGCGGTCAAACCCTCAGTGATCTTGCTAGACGAGCCCACCTCCGCGCTTGATCCTATTTCTACTGCAAAAGTTGAAGATCTGTTGCATGAGCTTAAGTCGGACTACACCGTGGCGATCGTGACGCACAACATGCAACAGGCTGCACGGGTATCAGACTTTACGGCCTTTATGTATCTCGGAGAACTGGTTGAGTTTGGTGCCACGGACAAGATCTTTGTGAAGCCCCAGCGTAAAGAAACTGAGGACTACATCACGGGCCGATTCGGTTGATTAGCAAGAATCTGTTATAGTGTCTGACTTCGGGGCGTAGCGCAGCCTGGTAGCGCATCTGCTTTGGGAGCAGAGGGTCGTGAGTTCGAATCCCACCGCCCCGACCAATATAAATGGGTCTTAGGTTTACACCTAAGACCCATTTTCTATCTCAAAGCAATGCACTGCCCAGTCGCACGTTATTTTCATTATGTCGGGTGCGTGCTGATGCTACTTTCAGCGCATATCAAACTATGATGTACTACTTTATATTGTATCGATGTACTAGATAATCTAAATTAAACAACTGATTTTTTGTGTATTTAATTCATTGATATTAGTTATTCTTTAGCTTAAAAACCTCAACCCCCACACTGTTGCAATCCGGATACACATCAGGCTTTTCGGTTGATACCCTTGTGGCAAAAACAAGGGGGTGCGCGAGCATCCTCGCTGCAATTTCGTCGCAAAGCGTCTCTTGTAGATGTATGTGCCCACCCGCGATGATGTTTGCAATTGTCTGGCGCATGAAGTCGTAATCGACCACCTCCGCTAGATCGTCCGACTGCGGGGTATTGTTTTGTAGCGGTACGTATAAATCAACGTTCACGATGACGCGTTGCTCGCCTTTCTTTTCAAAGTCGTGCACTCCAATATTCATATTTACTTCAAAATCACGAAGGAAGAGGCGTCGGCAGTGATGAAGGCTTGGGTGTTGCGCAGAGGTTGGGATCATGGAGGGGTTCAGGAAGTCAGGAACATGACATCACGTTCCGAAGGTTTAAGGTGCTGGCCGCCATCCACAAAAAGTGTTGTTCCTGTGATGGCGTGCGCGCGTGCGAGATAGACAACGGCCTGGGCAATGTCGTCGGGTGTGGAAGATTTTCCAAGCGGCGTTAGACGATGGGCGGCGTGGAAGCCAACTTCTGTCTGATCGCCCGATACAAGAGTCAAGCCAGGCGCCAAGCCTACCACACGACATTGCGGTGCAAGTGCTTGGGCAAGCAAACGGGTAGCTTCTTGCAGGGCGGCTTTGGAGAGCGTGTAGGACAGAAAGTCTGGATTGGGATTGGCGAGCTTTTGATCCAATATGTTGATGACGACCGCTGGGGTTGCCGTGTGCGACGTCGTTGCACAGTGCGCTTGGTGGAGTGCAGTAGCGAGTGCAACGGGGGCCGCCACATTGACTTGCATATGCGCTTGAAGCTTGGCGCACGTAAATGTCTTGGCATCGTCGTATTCGAACATCGAGGCATTGTTGACGAGACACTCTGGCAGACCGATTTCGGCTATGCATCGCTCGATGAGGGTGTCGACTTGCGAGGGATCGCTTAAGTCAGCCTGCACTGCGCAAGCGCGTCGACCTAAGGTTCTAATGTCTTGGACGAGCTGCGTCGCTTCATCTTGCGCGCGACCATAATGCACGACGATATCCCACCCCTCGCGAGCGAGAGCGAGTGCAATATGTCTGCCCAAGCGCTTGGCTGCGCCTGTCACAAGTGCGATCGGTGCGGTCTGGTTCATCAGCGAGATATTAACTTGCCTCGATCAGTCCGTAAAAATAGACCTTACGGCTAATCGAGTAGGGGGCTTCGCACCCGAGAGAACTGACTCGCTAGATCGTAGGCGTGACCTAATTGTAAAACCGAGAAGTCTGTCTGGGCGGGGCCAATCATTTGGATGCCGGCCGGCAAGCCCGCAGTTCCAAAGCCTGCGGGGGCACCCAACGTGGGTAAGCCTGTCATGGTGACTGGAACGACGGATTGCATCCAGCGGTGGTAGGTGTCCATCCTCTTGCCGGCGAGCTCTTTTGGCCAGTGCTCTTGTGCCTCAAACGGAAAAATTTGAGTGGTTGGCATGACAAGAAAGTCAAACTGCTGAAAGAGTCGCACCAACTCTTGGTACCAAGCCGTCCGAACTTTTGCTGCCTCAAAGATCTCTGGTCCAGTCAGCGCGAGACCGCGCTCGATTTCCCAAATCGCTTCAGGTTTGAGTTGGCTGCGTCGTGCGCTGTCGTGGTAGTGCTGCGCGTGCCCGCCTGAAAAGGTGAAGCTGCGTAGCGTAATCCAGGCGCGCCATAGTTGTTCAAAATCGAAGCGTGGTGTTGCGGCCTCCACGACGCATCCGATCGCTTTGAAATGCTCTAGCGAACCTTGTGTCAGCGCCAATAACTCAGGGTCCATGGGCAGGTGCCCGCCCAGATCACCCAGCCAGCCGATGCGTACGCCACGCATGTCGCGTTCTAAAGGCTGTGCAAAGAGGCGTGGATCATCTTGCCGACGGGTCAGTGGGAGTCGGGGATCAAAGCCCGCTTGAACGCCTAATAGCAGAGCGAGGTCTGGCACGTTGCGCGCCATCGGGCCCGTCACACTAAATTGCTGAAAAAACACGTCATCGCCTGGGCCGTGTGGCACACACCCAACGGAGGGCCTAAAACCGAAGACGTTGTTGAATGCGGCAGGCACGCGTAGCGAGCCCATCATGTCTGAACCATCGGCGACGGGAAGCATGCGTAGGGCGAGCGCCACGCCTGCGCCACCACTGCTGCCGCCGGCTGAGTGTGCGGGATTGAACGCATTGCGGGTGATGCCATAGACACGGTTGTAGGTGTGGGCACCGAGTCCGAACTCTGGCGAGTTGGTTCGCCCAATGAAGATTGCACCGCTTTCTCGGACTCGCGCATTCGCAGCAGAATCCACTTTTGTGATTTGACCCGCGAAAATAGGGGATCCATTGGTAGTGACCAGACCCGCTAAAGGGGCGATGTCCTTTGGGGCTTGTGGAAAACCGTGCAGCGGGCCGAGACTTTGCTTGTTGGTCAGTTGCTTGTCGCGCTCTGTTGCTTGCGCGTGCAAGCCCTCTCGCGCAGGCATGGCTACGATGGCATTGACCTGCGGATTAAGGCGGTCGATCTGAGCGAGGTAGGCATCAAGCACTTCGACGCAGGATATATCGCGTCGATGAATCGCCTTGGATAGGCCGACCGCGTCCATAGAAACGATGTCGGATACAGGTTCAGCAGTGGACGTTTGCGATCGAGCATTCATGTGAGCCTCAATTCAGTCGAGGGAGGGTTAGAGTGACGGCGGATGCAGTCGGCTAGTGAGGTTGGCCGCCCAAAACAATACGGCCAGAAGTACCGCAGCACCGACCTGAGCAATCAGGACGATATCGTAAGACTGATCAATCGCCCATAGCCAGGCCGCGAGGACAGGTCCGACGGCACGTGCCACGATCGTGGGGATGGTGATGAGTCCGTTGAGCGCGCCATAGGCGTGCTTGCTCAGCATTTCTGGAACGACTTGCGCGCGCACGATGGTGAAGATCCCATTTGCGAGTCCGTAGATGGCGAACAGGATTGCAATGAAGAGGAACCCCGGTGAGTCAGGGATGAAGGCAGCGAAGATAAACGGGAAAAGGCTCAGCATGAGTGAGCCTAGCGTGCGCATGGATACTCGGCTGGCGAAGCGACTAATAATGATTCTGCCCAGCACTTGCGCCGGTCCAATAATCGATAACACGAAAACAACCTCTCCCACGGGGATTTGCTTGTCAAGCAGCATCGGGTACATATGATAAGTAAAGATAGAAAAGACCATGGAGTAGACCGTGAGCGCGATCAATAGCAACCAAAATACGGTGTTACGCAACGCCGCATGAACAATAGATTTATCGCGGGCGATATTCTCAGCTTTTGTGTCGGCCTGCGCGGCATGCACGGCATCTCGTTCTGGCCTAATCCAGTGCCAGTAGCCGGCGGCACAAGCGAGGTTGACGGCGGCCAACACCCACAGAGAGGCGCGCCAACCCCAGCCATCCATTAAGAATTGTTCGAGCGGGATGAAAACCGTACTGGCAAAACCTGCCCAGAGTGTGATAGTTGTGATGCCTGCGCGGGAGTGTTGTGGACCCACGCGTCGCGCCAAGACTGCGAACGCAGATTCATACAAAATCGCCGCCTGTAGTGCGCCCATCGCAGCCGCAATCACATAGAACACAAAAAGGTTTGTGACGGTCGACCAGGCAATAAACAACAAGGCTGCGATAAGGGAGCAAAGACAAAGGACGTGCCGACCAAAGCCTCGGTCGATGGCCACCCCAACAGGGTAGGCCAACGCTGCAGCCAGTAATAAGCCGACCGTGAGTGCACCGTATACATCTGACTTTGACCAGCCTAGCTCTTGTTGCATCGCTAGAACAATGAGCGGGAAGGCGTAATAAATCGTGCCATAGGAGCAGATTTGAGCAATCCCCAGGAATCGCGCGAAACCAAGTACATTTTTTTCGGGCGAGCTCGAGTGTTGCGGCACTGTATCGCCTTGGGTTGTCATGCCAATCTCACCAATCCATCCACAGCGATAACTTTTTTGGCTTGTCCGGTTTCTCTAAAGCCATCGGAGTAAATTGTGGGGTCGGGCAGTTCAGAAAGGTCTGCGTAGGCCCTTGCTCCCATGATTTCAGACTGCGTGCGGTTAATTGGGTAAATCTGCCCCGCGAATCCATGTTTGCGCATAAAGCGCATGGGTCGCGCAGTATTTTTCTGCAAATTACCAGAGGCCCCGACAAGAGCGACCGCTCGTGGAGAGAAAAGTGCTTG
>CANFEI010000110.1 GCA_947445495.1 Alcaligenaceae bacterium | reverse complement strand
TTGAGTTCATCTTGCCCGGCATGGCCAAACGGCGTGTGCCCCAGATCGTGGGCGAGTGCGATGGCTTCGGTCAGGTCTTCGTTCAGATGCAGGCTGCGTGCCAAGACACGCGCAATCTGGGCGACCTCCAGCGAATGGGTCAGGCGTGTACGGAATAAATCGCCTTCATGATTAATGAAGACCTGGGTTTTATATTCCAGTCGTCGAAATGCCCCCGCGTGAATAATACGATCACGATCCCGTTGAAACTCACTGCGGTTCGCAGGGGCTGGCTCTGGGTAGCGTCGTCCGCGACTCGACTCTGGACGACACGCGTACACAGCAAGTTCTGGTGTCGAGTCCGACATCGTTACTCCGGGTGAGGGTCTAATCTGTGTTGCGCAAAATGACGCGCGCCACGGTTTCAGCGGGCGCGCCGCGCCGAATCGTTTCGCCGATCTGCGGCATCATGATGAAGCTGATTTCGCCTGCCTCGGCTTTTTTATCGCCGCGCATCAAATGCATCCATTCGTCGACTCCGCCTAAACGAGGCCCTCGGGTAGGGCATCCAATCGCAGCCACCAGGGCGCGTACGCGCTCGACATCTGCAACGGGGAGGCCAAACATTTCAGCAGACAGATCCGCGGCCATCACCAGCCCGCAGCCCACGGCTTCGCCGTGCAGCCACTGCCCATAGCCCATCCCTGCCTCGATCGCATGTCCGAAGGTGTGGCCTAAATTCAAAATTGCCCGCAGCCCGGTTTCGCGTTCGTCTTTGGACACGACCCAGGCTTTGTATTCGCAAGAACGGCGAATGGCCTCGGCCAGCAACACGGGATCGCGCGCACGCAGACCGGCTACGTTTTTCTCACACCAGGCAAAAAACTCTGCGTCCAGGATGAGGCCGTACTTAATCACCTCGGCCAAGCCAGCAGACATTTCGCGGTCAGGCAAGGTGTTGAGCACATCGGTATCGATCTCAACGGCGATCGGCTGATAAAACGCACCGATCATATTTTTGCCAAGCGGGTGATTGACCGCAGTCTTGCCACCCACCGAGGAATCTACTTGGGACAACAAGGTTGTCGGCACTTGCACGAAGCGTACGCCGCGCATGTATACGGCTGCGGCAAAACCGGCCATATCGCCAATCACACCACCGCCAAGCGCGACGATAACCGTGCGGCGATCCAGCTGCGCGCCCAACATCGCGTCGAAAATCAGATTGAGTGTTTCCCAGCTTTTGTGGGCCTCGCCATCAGGCAAGATAATTGGTACGATCCGTTTGCCCGTGGCAGCGAGGACTTGAGTCACCCGCTCGCCCATGAGCCCCTGGATAACCGGATTAGTAACCAAGGCGATCGTGGTGGCATCGGCTGGGATGGACTGCGCGAGGGCATCGAGCCGCCCGCTAGCAATATGAATCGGGTATTGTCCGCCCGGGGTGACGACGGTTACGGTATGCATGGTTTGTTCTCACCGGTATGGCTTGCCGCAAAATCAGCCCGCATGTTCTCTGAGGAATTAGCAGGCCGGCTTTGTGCGGAGCGGTCAATAGATTTGTCGAGCTGTTTGAGTCGGTCAACGATCTGAAGCACCAGTTGCCCAACCGATATGGTACCGGTATCGACCGTGAGGTCAGCGACCTCCTGGTAGAGGGGTTCGCGCGCTTCGAGCAAAGACCGCAAGGTTCCTTTGGGATCAGGGGTCGCCAGCAAGGGGCGGTTGCGATCCCGGCTGGTGCGTCGAAAGAGCTCGTCAATGCTGGCACGGAGGTACACGACCAGCCCACGGGTGCGCAAGGCACTGCGGTTTTCAGCCGCGATGACCGCACCGCCACCGGTTGCCAGAACGATGTCAGGTCGAACCGTGCAGTCATCAAGCACCTGACACTCACGTTTACGGAACCCTTTTTCACCCTCGATCTCAAAGATCACAGGGATGCGAACACCGCAGCGGGCTTCTAACTCATGATCCAGATCGAGAAAATCACGGCGCAAGGCTCGGGCAAGTGCTTTTCCAATCGTTGTTTTACCGGCCCCCATCATTCCCACCAAAAAAATCGGCGTGTCATGGCCCAGCGTACGCACAGGCAGCTCAGGCACAGCAGGGTCTACAGACGCGTTGGGCTCAGTCTGTTGTGGCGACTCAGGCAGGGGTTCGTGACTCATCCCAACATTATCCCATTGACCGTGCCGTGACACCAATAGACTCGGGCAAAACGGCGCAAAACCTTTAAAATGCCAAGCAATGAGCAAATCAAATCCCCCCCGCGAAGACGACGACCTGCCAGACGAGAAGCCTAAAGGCTCTTTTCTGATCCGGTTCATTCTGAAACTATCCATTTTGTCGGCTGGTCTGGCATTGTCTGGCGTCTTGTTGTTTGGAATGGCGATGGCGCTGGCCTGGCCAAATCTGCCCGACTTGAACGCCATGACGGACTACCGTCCGCGGGTGCCGCTGCGCATCTTCACCTCTGACAAAGTCATGATCGGTGAGTTTGGCGAAGAGCGTCGCAACGTTTTGCGCTTTAACGAAATCCCCGACATCATGAAGTCAGCCGTGCTCTCGGCCGAAGACGACCGGTTTTATCAACACGGCGGCATTGACTGGATTGGTGTCGTACGTGCTGGGTTGACTAACCTGATCTCCATGCAAAAGACGCAGGGTGCGAGCACGATCACGATGCAGGTGGCGCGCAACTTTTATTTGTCTTCAGAAAAAACCTATTCGCGTAAGTTCTATGAGTTGCTACTGACCTTCAAGATTGAAGCCAGTTTGTCAAAAGACCAGATCCTTGAGCTCTATCTGAACCAGATTTATCTTGGACATCGTGCGTACGGCTTTGCGGCAGCCTCACGGACATATTTAGGCAAATCGCTGTCAGACATTACGCCAGCCGATGCAGCCTTGCTCGCCGGCATTCCTAAAGCACCTTCGCGCTTTAACCCGATCGCGAATAAACCCCGCGCCGTGCAGCGCCAGCGTTATGTGCTGGGACGCATGCATTCGCTGGGCTACCTGACCGAAGCAGAATACAAAGCCGCACTGGCACAGCCGGTTGTCATTAAATCAGCCGAGGGTACGCCTGCGGGTGGCTACGCAGTGCATGGCGAGTATGCCGCTGAGCTCGCGCGTCAGTTGATGATTAGCGTGTATCCCGACAACGTCTATTCGCGCGGGCTGAACGTCTACACAACGATTCACTCGAAAGACCAAGAATGGGCCTATCGGTCCTTGCGCGAAGGCGTACTGGACTACACACGTCGTGCTCCTTACCCAGGTCCCGAGGCACAGCTCACGCTGCCAGCGGGGCTAGAAAAAGAAACTGCGAAATTCGATGAGTTTTTAGACGGGGTATTTGACAAGCATCAGGATCGCACCGAGATGTTGATTGGGGTCGTGCTATCTGTCGCGCCCAATGAGGTGAAGGTCGCGCGCAGCGCGAGCGAAATCATCACCGTCAACGACAAACGTGCGCTCAGCGTGATTGCGCGCGCGCTAAACCCCAAAGCGCCAGCGAACTTAAAAATTCAACGGGGCTCGGTGGTGTATCTCTACAAAGCACCGGAATACTGGGAAATTCTAAATCTGCCCACAGTGCAGGCCGCCTTTGTATCGATGGCCCCACAAGACGGCGCGATGCGCGCCATGGTGGGTGGCTTTGACTTTTACCATGGCAATTTCAATCGCGTCACGCAAGCATGGCGCCAACCGGGCTCTGCGTTCAAGCCATTTATCTATGCCGCTTCGCTTGAGCGCGGCTTGACGCCCGGCACCTTGATTTCAGATCAACCGTTTGAATTGACCGCTGCGCAAACCGGATCGGGCAAGGCCTGGACACCAAAAAACTATGGCGATCAATACGATCAGATGCTGACCATGCGCGAGGCCATCGCGCGTTCGAAGAACATGGTGTCTATCCGTATCCTGCAGTCGATTGGGCCGCAATATGCGCAAGAATACGTCACGCGTTTTGGCTTTGATAAATCACGTCATGCTGCAGTGCTGCCAATGGCCTTGGGCTCAGGTTCGGTGACCCCGATGCAGTTGGCCACTGGATTTTCTGTCTTTGCAAACGGCGGCTACCGTGTCACACCCTTCCTGATTGATCACGTCACGGACGCTAACGGTCAAACACTGATGCGTGCCAAGCCTGTGATTGCTGGTGATTCGACTTCTCGCGCCATCGATGCGCGTACGGCGTATGTGATGGATGACATGCTGCGCGGCGTCGCCACCTCGGGCACCGCAGCGCGCTCGCGTCAAGTGCTCAAACGCGGCGACCTTGCGGGAAAAACGGGTACGACAAACGATTCCGTCGATGCCTGGTTTGCAGGCTACACGCCGCAGCTGGTTGGCGTGGCATGGCTAGGTTACGACCAACCCAAGTCGCTGGGTTCGCGTGAAACAGGTGGCGGTGCGTCGCTGCCCATTTGGCTGGGTTATATGCAAAATGCGCTGAAAGCCTTCCCCGAGCAAAAGCGCGGCCCCTTGCCGGATGGTTTGATTTCTGAAGGCGGAAATCTGTATTTCAAAGAATTTCCAGCTGCGGAGTCCGTCAAACGCCTTGGGGACCCGAATCAGGATTCGCTCGGTGACTTTTTGAATAATCTGGGCGGCAATAACCAAGGTGGCTCAGGGCGGCGCCCAGACCCGGGTGGCTAAGCGAGCGCTTAAACACGTTGTTGGCCGGGAGGCTCACGCCGCTCGTTCTACAACTCGACGGTCAGCGGCTTGCCTGTCGCCTCGGAGCAAATACTGGACAAGGTTTGGTGCAGGTCGGTGCCGCCGCGCGTGTCTTTCCAGTGGTTTCCATCGAAGCGGTAATGAAAGCCGCCGCTGCGGGCTGCGAGCCACATTTCATGCAAGGGTGCCTGACTGTTGATGACGACTTGGTGGCCGTTTTCAAAAATCAGGTTCAAAACGTTACCGTTTCGCTTGGTTTCAACATCCAGATCCAGCTTTTCGAACCAGTGGTCCGCTTGGGCTTCTATTGCATCTAAAATGGCAGTTGCGCGTGTATGAAATTCTGTATCGTTCATAATCCTTGTCCTCTCACTTGAGGGAGCTAGCAGTGATCCGTAAAACCAACCGTCCGCGATGTGTGCGTATTGTAGCGATGCTTATACTCTCGGCTATGGTGGTAGGTTGCGGTTTTAAAGGTCCGCTATATCTGCCGCCTAAGCCCGCAGAGGCTCGTTCCTCTGTCAACCACGAGCCGATTTACCGCTCGTCACCCGACGAAGCAATTCGATCATCCGGTTCCTTGACGCGGATCTTATCCTGACGCCGGCCCCGGTGGTGATCGAGTCACCGTCTCAATCTCTGATACCTGTATTGTCCTTCATAAC
>CANFEI010000109.1 GCA_947445495.1 Alcaligenaceae bacterium | reverse complement strand
TTGTAGCCTAATACTGCAACATAAATTAAAAAGCACCTTCGGGTGCTTTTTAATTTTTCAGTCTTACCCTTACGCTTAATAGGCGCTTATGGCCGCTGATAAACCTGACGCAATACGTTCAAGACGTGCACCGGTGCGCCCGTCGTTTGATCCGATGACGCAGCCTTGGGTGCCATCGGAACTGCCGTTCGGGTCTGTACCCGAAAAGTTTCTCACCCCCACGTGGATTAAGCAGGTATTGGCTGGCTCCATCCAACGACCTTTAAATATTCCCGACGAGTCTCTGCGCAGAGCACCAGGTCGTGAAGGCACGCCCGTTGAGGCAGCCGTGCTTGTGCCTATTGTGATGCGCCCCGATGGTATGACGGTCCTGCTGACCCAACGCACGGCGCATTTGAATGACCATGCCGGACAAATCAGTTTTCCCGGCGGGCGCGTTGAGGCAAGTGACATTGATGTGCGCGCAACGGCCTTGCGTGAGACCGAAGAAGAGACGGGCTTATCGCGAACGTTTGTTGAGTGTTTGGGTGGCTTACCACGCTACATCACGGGGACAGGCTTCTCTGTCAGTCCGGTAACCGCCCTGGTGCAGCCGGGTTTTACGCTCAGTCCTGATGCGTTTGAAGTGGCAGAAGTTTTTGAAGTGCCTCTGCGCTTTCTGACTAACACGGCAAACTATCGGTTTCATCAGGTCAAGCTCGCTGATGGCGCCTTACGGCAATACTACTCGGTGCCCTGGAATCAATTTTTTATTTGGGGTGCGACGGCAGCCATGCTGTTGGGGATGTGCCAGATCTTATCGGAAGCGGCTGCGGCGCAAACGTAGTTTGAAACAACGACTCGCATCAGAAAAAGCTAATAGCTCTCATGCGCAGTTTTAGCGTCTAACAGGCGAACATACAGGGCGTGTCGTGCGGCATCGATTTCCTGCCGAGCAAGTGCCGCGAGCACGCCACAACCTGGTTCGTGTTGATGCGTGCAGTTATAAAACCTGCATTGTGCAATATGCTCGGTGAACTCAGGAAATCCACGCTCGATGTCTTCACGACTCAGGTGCAGAAGCCCAAAGCCTTGAAACCCAGGTGAGTCAATTAAATCTCCACCTTGATCAGGTAAGTGATAGAGCTTCGTGCTTGTGGTGGTGTGTCGGCCCGCGCCGAGTGCAATCGAGTGTGTTTGTGTTGCGGCCAGCGCAAGTGGCACCAAGGTGTTGAGTAAGGTTGATTTACCCATCGCACTTTGTCCGAGCAGCAACGAGGTTTTTTCGCGTAGTAAAGGTAAAACAACCTCGTTCACGCTATCTGGGTCTCGCGCGCACAACTCAAGCACTTGGACCCCTAGCTTGCGAAAGGGGGCGAGTTTAGCTTGAGCCGCAGGCAGTCCTTCGGTGAGATCAACCTTGTTGAGTAAAATGACGGGAGTGATGTCGGCTGACCAGGCGCCAGCCAGTGCACGGCCGAGTAAGTCATCGGAAAACGTGGGCTCAATTGCAATCACAATGAGCAGTTGGTCCACATTCGCGGCGAACTGCTTGCTACGAGACTCGTCGGAGCGAAACAAAAGATTTTTACGCGGCTGGATCGACTCCAGTGCACCTTCGTCCTGACCCTGTCGAGTAATTTCAACGTAGTCACCCACAGCCGCTTCATTTTTTTTGCCGCGGGGATAGCACTTTAGTAAGGTTTGATCCCCGATCTCTACGGTGTAGTGGCGCCCGTGCGCCGCAATCACCCGACCCTGTACGCGCAGGCTCATGCGGTCGTCAAGTGCCGAATACGAATCGTGGCGGGCGGATGGCTGTCGTAAAAAGCAGAGTGCACAGGATCTGGCGTGAGGGTTGATGCGTTATCGTCCATCAGTTTCACCAGCGCGTTGACGAGCTCGTCTGCCGAGCTTTGGTCTCGGGCAAAGCGATCCGCCTGAAACTCATCGCGACGCGATAGCCAACTTTTGAGCGGAGTCAGCCCAAAGGTAAAGATAGGTACAACCAGAAAAAACAAAAGTAAGGCCATGGCGTCGTTACGCTCACCCAGTTGGGGAGTGACCCCTAGGTCGGTGTAAAACCAACTCTGCGTGGCAAGCCAACCGAGCAAGGCAAAAAAGATGAGTGAGCTGATAAACATGGTGATCATACGTTTCAGGATATGACGGTGCTTGAAGTGACCGAGTTCGTGTGCAAGCACAGCGATAATTTCGTTCGGCGTTAAGCGAGCCAGCAAGGTGTCAAAGAAGACAATTCTGCGCGCTCGACCAAAACCTGTGAAGTATGCGTTGCCGTGCGCGGAACGTTTGGAACCATCCATGACAAACAAGCCGCTCAGGGTGAACCCACAGCGGTTGGCGAGTTCTTGGATTCGTTCGGCTAGTGCAACATCGTCTAGCGCTGTGAACTTGTTAAATACTGGCGCGATCCATGTTGGGTAAATAAATGCGAGCAGAAGTGAGAAGCCAGACCAAAGTGCCCATGCCCAGAGCCACCAAAGACTACCTGCTTCAGCCATGAGCCACAGCACGGCGGCAATCAGAGGAATACCTAAGAGAGCACCGAGCAATGTCTCTTTAATCGTGTCGCCGACAAACATTTTTAGTGTCATGCGATTAAAGCCAAAGTGGGCCTCAAGTTTAAATTGTCGATATAGCGTGAAGGGCATACCAAGGACGCCAAAGAGCGACAAGACAGCAACGACCAGAAGCACTTGGCGCAACAGAGTATGCGAGGTCACGCTGCTCGTTAAGGTGTCGATATATTGCAGGCCGCCAAGTAAAGTCAAACCGATCAGTACGGCAGCATCAAATAGCCTTTCGAAGATGCCCAGTCTTACCTTAGCGACGGTGTAGTCGGCGGCACGCTGATGGCTAGCCAGCCCGATCTTGGAGGCGAACTCTTTGGGAACGTCATTGCGATGCGCCATGACGTGGCGGATTTGGCGAGAGGACAACCAAATCCGGATACCCAGCATGACAAACAACAGCACAACAAAAAGGATAGTGAGCATGTGACCTAACTGCCGGGAGACGGCATGTGAGAAAATCGGGTTTTAACCGGATAATTATATGACTAAGACTGCCTCGAAAAGCGCAACCCCAGCAGCCGTCAAAACTGTGCCCAACGAATTCCGTTTGGTGTGGCTCGATATGGAGATGACGGGACTAGATCCCGAAAAGGAGCGCATTATCGAGGTGGCTGTCGTGGTGACGGAGCCTGATCTAACGATTGTTGCCGAGGGCCCGGTGCTCGTGATTCATCAGCCCGATAGTTTGTTGGACGCGATGGATAGCTGGAACCGCTCGACCCACAGCAAGAGTGGCTTGACCGCAAAAGTCAAGACTTCCACCCTGACAGAAGACCAGGCACAGGATGAACTGATCGCGTTTTTGTCGCAGTATGTGCCGGCGGGTAAATCACCTCTGTGCGGCAATACCGTCAGTCAAGATCGTCGGTTTATGTTCAAGTACATGCCCAAACTAGAACAGTTTTTTCATTATCGTACGGTCGATGTGAGTACGCTAAAAGAGCTTGCCCGGCGCTGGAAGCCTGAGCTACTGAAGGGCTTTGAAAAGCGCAGTAAGCATGAAGCACTGGCTGATATCTATGAATCAATCGACGAGCTGAAATACTATCGCGACGTATTCATTAAACTTTAGAGCCCTAGTATTTGTGCCGAATAATGTACCGGTACCAGCTGTGTAACAAGATAGCAGAGGTGCTTAGGCCAACGGTCGCCATGAGCCACATGCTGCCCGCACCGACTGGTGATCCGGCTAAGAGCTGATTACGCAAAGGTTCAATCAAGCCTTTACCAGGACCAAAGCCTAGCCACCAGCCCCCAAACAATCCAATTGTCATCAGGGCCACAATTTGTAGAAGCAGGGGCACAACGGCAACCTTGTGTGCGCGTAATAAGTAGCTATTGATGCATTGCATTGCGTCGACGATGTGGAAGAACGGTAGGAGCGCTAACAGAGATAGTGCAACAGCAGCCACCGCCAGATCGCTGGTGTAGGTTGACACGATCATATCTCGACCAAAATATAAAAAGCAGGCTGTGATCATTGCGCCAAACAAGCCAACCATCAAGCCTACCATGCTAGTTCGATGGGCTTGCTGTATCTGTCTCGCACCGATTGCCTGGGCGGTGAGGGCGGCAGTCGCCACCCCAATCGACATCGGCATCATGTAAGCGAGTGCCGCTAAGTTCGCGGTGATCTGATGACCGCCAATGACTGCGGTGCCTTCCTGTGCGACGAGCAAGGCCATGAATGTAAAGGCACATACCTCGACCAGGTAGGAGCCGCCCATCGGGATTCCCAGACGCAAAATGCTCCACAATGCCTTGATGTCTGGCGCACCGAGCTTGAGTCCGAACTGTTTGTAGAACGGGGTGTGATAAATAAACCAGAGGCCGATGCCAAGGTTGATCCACATGACGATGGCAGAGGAAATGCCTGCGCCTGTCGCGCCAAGCGCCGGCATGCCCCAATGGCCAAATATCAGTAACCAGTTAAGAAAGATCTTTAATACGATGCCAATTAAGTTAATCGCCATGATCAGCTTGGGGCGAGAGACGGCGTTCGCGAGCGCATAGACCGTACGGAACATCAGTGCGGCAGGAAGAGCAAAGGTGAGCGCGAGCAGATAACTCTTCACGCCCGCGCGCACGGCAGGATCAACGTCGCCTGAGTACGATAGCCAGACGTCCGGAAACATCATCACCGCGCCGCCCACGACCGAGAGTACGAGCGAGACCCAGACACCTTGACCCCAAATGTGTCCGACTCGGTCGAGCTCGCCTGCGCCAACGTGTTGAGCTTGAATAGGGATCAGTGCATGCATGACGCCCATCAGTCCAATAAATACGGTGATGTAGATAGAGATGGACAGCGCCATGATGGCGAGATCTACGGATCCGGCATGGCCTGTCATGGCGGTATCCAGCACACCAAAGGCCATGCTGGCCCATTGACTAATCAATACGGGCCAAGATTGCTTGAAGATTGCTCTAAGGGTTTCGCGGACCGAACGAGGTGACGTGTCTACCACGCTCATTTGACGGGCACACGCAAGAGTCGATAACGATCGAAACGGTCGGCGCCACGCGAACCAAGCCATAAGACTGACGCATTATCGCTATAGCCTGCTAGGCCTTCCGTTAGTTTTTTGCGCGTGGTCTGCTGCAGAACGAACGGACAATGGGTATCGTAGGTTATCTGTATATTGTCGAATACATAAAGAGATGCTTGAGGGCCCAAGCTCACACCTTGCGAGCGTAAGCAGGCGATCTGCCCAGGCGTGTTTGAAAGGGTCGTCAAGACATGTTTGATTTCTGCCGACATGGGTCG
>CANFEI010000108.1 GCA_947445495.1 Alcaligenaceae bacterium | reverse complement strand
GTGCGCTTGAGGGATTGTTTAGCTTCCGTCATGGCGTTCTCCTTAGGTGGCGGATGTGTCAGCGCTCTGCTTCTCGACCAGTATGGTCTTGGCACGAGCGATGTCGCGGCGCGCAATACGCAGCGTTGCAGTGTTGGTGATTTGTTGCGTTGCCTTTTGCATGCGCAGGCCAAAGTGAGCACGTTGCAGCTCTTTGATCTCCGTTTTTAGGCCAGCAATGTCTTTTTTGCGCAGTTCAGTCGATTTCATAGTCATGCTCCTGATTACTGACCAATCATGCGGCTGACAAACGTCGTGCGCAATGGCAGTTTGGCACCAGCGAGGCGGAAAGCCTCACGCGCCAGGGTTTCGGACACGCCCAGGATCTCAAACACGATCTTGCCGGGCTGGATTTCAGCCACGTAGTACTCGGGGTTACCTTTACCGTTGCCCATACGAACTTCAGCGGGCTTTTGGGAAATCGGCTTGTCCGGGAAGACACGGATCCAGATACGTCCGCCACGTTTAACGTGACGCGAAATGGCACGACGAGCGGCCTCGATCTGGCGGGCCGTCAGGCGGCCGCGATCGGTGCACTTCAGACCAAAATCACCGAATGCGACCGAGCTGCCCCGGGTAGCGATGCCAGTGTTACGGCCTTTTTGCTCTTTGCGGTATTTGCGACGAGCGGGTTGCAACATGATTATTCTCCTTTGCCGTCAGCTGTTGGAGCTGGCGCGGTGATGGTGCGTACGCGCTTAACGGCGGGTTTAGGGGCTTCTACGCCACCGGCTTCAGCAGGCTTGTCGCTGCCGTCAGACGGCGCGGCATTACTGCCTAGGGTACGGCGGGCACCACGGGGTGCGGGCCGGTCAGCACCGGGACGGCCAGGGCCGCCACGGTCATCACGGCGCGGCGCACGCGGGCGGCGTTCTTCTTCGGTGCGCTGCTCGGTGGCAGCAGGCACATCATTACGACCCAGGGTGTCGCCTTTGTAAACCCAGACCTTCACGCCAATAATGCCGTAAGTGGTCTTGGCTTCGGAAACGCCATAGTCGATGTCCGCACGCAGGGTATGCAGTGGAACGCGGCCTTCGCGGTACCACTCGGTACGGGCGATCTCGATTCCGTTCAAGCGACCGGCCGACATAATCTTGATGCCCAGGGCACCCAGACGCATGGCGTTTTGCATGGCGCGCTTCATAGCGCGACGGAACATGATGCGTTTTTCGAGCTGCTGCGTGATGCTGTCGGCGATCAACTTAGCATCGATTTCGGGCTTGCGCACTTCCTCGATGTTGACAGCCACTGGCACGCCGAGCTGTTTGCCCAGATCACGCTTGAGGTTCTCAATATCCTCGCCTTTTTTGCCGATAACAACCCCGGGGCGTGAGGAGTAAATCGTGATGCGGGCGTTCTTGGCAGGACGCTCGATCAAAACACGCGAGACCGAGGCATTTTTCAGCTTGACCTTGAGGTATTCACGTACCTTGATGTCTTCGGCCAACATGCCGGCAAAATCCTTGTCGCTGGCATACCAGCGCGAGGACCAATTACGGCTCACCGACAGGCGAAAACCGGTGGGGTGGATTTTTTGTCCCATATTTTCCAGGCCTTTATCAGTTACCGACCGTCACGTACACATGGCACGTGGGCTTGCGGATTTGGTTGCCGCGACCTTTGGCGCGGGCGGTAAAGCGACGCAGCGATGCACCTTGCTCGACGTAAATGGTTTTCACCTTCAATACGTCGATATCTGCACCGTCGTTGTGTTCTGCATTGGCAATAGCGGACTCCAGCACTTTTTTAATGATGCCGGCCGCTTTTTTCTGCGTAAAGGTCAGGATGTTGAGCGCCTGATCCACTTTTTTGCCACGAATCAGGTCCGCGACCAATCTGCCTTTGTCCACTGACAAACGCACGCCACGAAGGGTTGCACGAGTTTCCATGGTCGCCTCTTATTTCTTCTGGACTTTTTTGTCCGCAGGGTGGCCCTTGAAAGTACGGGTGAGTGCGAACTCGCCCAACTTGTGGCCAACCATTTGGTCAGTGATATACACGGGTACGTGCTGCTTGCCGTTGTGCACAGCGATGGTCAGGCCGATGAAATCGGGCAGGATCATGGAGCGGCGCGACCAGGTCTTGATGGGCTTTTTGTCCTTGGTAGCCACGGCTTTTTCCGTCTTGGCGACCAGGTGGTGGTCCACGAAGGGACCTTTTTTGAGTGAACGAGTCATTTACCTACCCCTTATTTCTTGCGACGCGAGACGATCATGACCTGCGTACGCTTGTTAGCGCGGGTACGGTAACCCTTGGTCAGATTGCCCCATGGATCGACAGGGTGACGGCCTTCGCCGGTCTTGCCCTCGCCGCCGCCGTGCGGGTGGTCGATCGGGTTCATCACGGTGCCGCGCACCGTTGGGCGGATGCCCATCCAGCGCTTTACACCCGCCTTGCCGAGACGGCGAAGGCTGTGTTCTTCATTGGCGACCTGGCCGATCGTGGCACGGCAGTCAATGTGGATCTTGCGCACTTCACCCGAGCGAAGACGCACTTGGGCGTAAGTGCCTTCGCGTGCCAGCAGGGTAGCCGAGGTGCCGGCCGAGCGGATGATTTGCGCACCGCGACCCACCTGCAACTCCACACAATGGATGATGGAGCCCACGGGAATATTGCGCACTGGCAGGGTATTGCCCACACGGATGGGAGCCTCTGCACCGCTCATGATGGTGCTACCCACTTCCAGACCGCGCGGGGCGATGATGTAAGTGCGCTCGCCGTCGGCGTAGCAAATCAGCGCCAGATGGGCAGAACGGTTGGGGTCGTACTCGATACGCTCGACCTTGCCGGGAATGCCATCTTTGATTCGACGGAAGTCCACCACACGGTAGTGGTGCTTGTGACCGCCGCCCTTGTGGCGAACCGTGATATGGCCGTTGTTGTTGCGACCGGCGTGTTGGAACTGCGGCTCCAACAGCGGTGCGTGGGGGGCGCCCTTGTGCAGGTGATCGCGCGAGATCTTCACCACGCCACGACGGCCTGGTGAGGTGGGTTTCATCTTAATGACAGCCATGATTACGCAGCCTCCCCGCCCAGGTTGAGTTCTTGCCCAGGTTTGAGCATGACATAGGCCTTGCGCACGTTGTCACGGCGGCCCATGGATTTGCCAAAACGCTTGGACTTGCCCTTGGTGTTCACTACGGTAACGCCTTGGACTTCGACTTTGAACATCAATTCCACAGCGGCCTTGATTTCATATTTGGTCGAGTCTTGCAGCACTTTGAAGGTGGCGACGTTGTTCTTCTCGGCAACCATGGTGGCTTTTTCAGACACGATGGGCGCGATCAAAACCTGCATCAAGCGGCCTTCATCAAATTTGGTGGGATGTGAACCGTGGCTCATGCGAACATCTCCTTGAGTTGATCCATGGCGGCCCTGGTCACCAACACCTTGCGGTAATGCACCAGCGACACCGGATCAGCGTAACGGGGCTCCACCACTAGTATGTTGACTAGATTGCGCGATGCCAGGTACAAGTTCTCATCGACCTGATCGGCAATCACCAGCACCGATTGCAGATTCATCGCTTTGAAGCGCGCTGCCAGCGGTTTGGTTTTGGGCGAATCCACCGTCAGCGAATCCACCACCGCAAGACGGCCTTCGCGGGCCAGCTGCGAGAGGATCGCAGCCATACCGGCGCGGTACATCTTTTTGTTGATTTTGTGGCTGAAGTTCTCGTCAGGCATATTTGGGAATATGCGACCGCCTCCACGCCACAGAGGCGAGGACGTCATACCGGCGCGTGCGCGACCGGTTCCCTTTTGCTTGAATGGCTTCTTGGTCGAGTGCTTAACCTGCTGGCGGTCTTTTTGGGCACGGGTGCCTTGACGCGCATTAGCCTGGAACGCGACGACTACCTGGTGCACCAGGTCTTCGTTGTAGGCACGGCCGAAAACGGTTTCGGGCGCGTCGTACTTAGCGGTAGGCTGACCTTGTTCGTTGAGGAGTTCGAGCTGCATCAGTTCGCCCCTTTCTTGGCTGCACCTTGGGCCTTGACAGCCGGGCGCACGGTCACAAATCCACCGGCAGAACCAGGGATAGCACCTTTAATCATGAGCAATTGACGGGCTTCATCCACACGGATCACGTCCAGATTCTGGGTGGTTACGGTCTCGTCGCCCATGTGACCGGTCATGCGTTTACCGGGGAACACGCGTCCCGGGTCTTGCGCCATACCGATAGAGCCGGGAACGTTGTGCGAACGGCTATTGCCGTGCGAAGCGCGCTGCGACTTCATGTTGTGGCGCTTGATGGTGCCCGCGAAGCCCTTGCCGATACTGGTGCCTTGCACGTCGACCTTTTGGCCAACAGTGAAAAGACCGTTCACAGCAATCACCGATCCTGCCTGGTACTGGGCAGCGACATCGGCGGTAGTTCGGAATTCTTGGATGATTTCGCCGGCCTCTACACCCGCTTTAGCGAGGTGGCCTGCAACCGGCTTGGTCACGCGCGATGCTTTGCGCGAACCGAACGTTACCTGCAAGGCAACGTAGCCATCATGGGCTTGGGTTTTCACCTGCGTCACACGGTTGTTTGACACGTCCACCACCGTGACAGGGATTGCATCCCCCTCGTCGGTGAATAGGCGCATCATGCCCACCTTGCGACCCAGCAACCCTAAATGATTGCTAAGACTCATTGTTTTCTCCGTAACTTCCACCGCTGCCACTTCAATTGGCGGCAACGTTGTGATGTGAAAGACTGTTGATAAATCCGTCCCGTTCAGCAGGCTTTTTGCCTGTCAGATATCGGGACAGCCGACGAGTATAACCTGAAGTCTCAGCTTATAGGCATTTCTGGCCAGAAAACGCCGGGGAATGTGGCGCGGGCGCGCAGTGCACCCGCGTCACGCACGCTTTATTGCAATTTAATCTCGACGTCCACACCGGCTGGCAGGTCCAGCTTCATCAGTGCGTCAACCGTCTTGTCGGTCGGGTCGACGATGTCCATCAGGCGCTGGTGGGTGCGAATCTCGAACTGGTCACGGCTGGATTTATTGACGTGCGGCGAGCGCAGGATGTCAAAACGCTTCATGCGCGTCGGCAGCGGCACAGGGCCCCGAACGATGGCGCCGGTGCGCTTGGCAGTGTCTACGATCTCGGCTGCGGACTGGTCGATCAACTTGTAATCAAACGCCTTCAGGCGGATGCGGATTTTTTGCTTGGTGGCCATGGTAATTCCTCTGTTAGATGCGAATTACGCAATGATTTTGGCAACCACACCGGCGCCGACTGTACGACCACCTTCGCGAATGGCAAAGCGCAAGCCCTCTTCCATCGCAATGGGGTTGATCAGCTTGACCG
>CANFEI010000107.1 GCA_947445495.1 Alcaligenaceae bacterium | reverse complement strand
GATTGATCCTCAGACGTACACGGAAATAAAGCGTATCCCAGTGGGCAAGGAGCCCCATCACTTGTACCTGACGCCTGACAACAAGTCAGTCATGGTGGCCAATGCTGAGGGCGACTCTATTACTTTTCTCGATCCAAAGACTGCGGCGGTGCAGCGCACGATGACGGGGATTCTTGATCCTTACCATTTACGGTTTTCTCCAGACATGAAATGGTTTGTGACAGCCGCTAACCGTTTGGATCACATAGATATCTATCGCTGGGAGCGCATCGGCGAAGAGTTCAAGCTGCATTTGGTGAAGCGTGTGCCAGCAGGGAAAACGCCGAGCCATATTGCAATTGATAGCAAAAGCAAGGTTGCCTATATTACGTTGCAGGATAGTAATCAATTGACGGCGATCGAGTTAGCGACGCAAAAGCGGTTATGGACGATTAGCGTCGGCAAGATCCCTGCCGATTTATATCTGACACCCGATGACAAAACCCTGTTGATCGGGCTGACAGGCGAAGATGCCGTTGAGGCGTACGATATGTCGACCGGTAAGGCTGTGCTTAAAACGCGCATTCCGACAGGGAAAGGCGCGCATGCATTCCGTTCTCAGGGGGATAAGCGGCATGTGTTCGTGAGCAACCGCAGCGCAAATACGATTAGTCGGATCGACTGGACGACATTAAAAGTCGTTGACACGTATAAAACGCCAGCCGGGCCAGATTGTATGGAAATGTTGGCGGACGGCAAGACACTCCTCGTGACAGCGCGCTGGGCTGGCAGGCTTGCCGTGATTGATACTGAGAAAAAAACGATTGTGAAACAGATCCCGGTGGGTAAGTCGCCGCACGGAGTCTGGACGTTAAATCATGCGAGCCGGGATTAGGGGTTGGGCTGTCGCCCTGAGTCTGTCTGCCTCGATTGCGTACGCTCAGTCGTCGCAGCCGAGCTGTAGTCGGCCGGTTTATCTGACCTTTGATACGGGCCATATGGAAGTGGCACCGTTGATTGAAGACGTGTTGAAGCGGCAAGGCGTTCGTGCAAGCTTTTTTTTGGCGAATGAGCTCACGCGCACTGGCGGCACTAGCCTAGATGATGAGTGGGCACCATGGTGGCAAGCGATGGCGGAACAGGGGCACGTCTTTGCTTCGCATACATATGACCATGTGTATTGGCGGGCAGACTTGCCTGATGGCTCGTTCAGGGTTCTGGCAAGCGCCGGACCGCTTCAGGGCAAGAACCAGATCTGGAGTGCCCAAGACTATTGCCGCGAGCTCGCGCGGCCGGGTGAGCGGTTTGAAGAAATGACGGGACGCAGATTGTTGCCGCTGTTTAGATCGGCTGGCGGGCACACCTCACCCGCGCTCTTGCAAGCCGCGCAAGCATGCGGATATAAGCATGTAGGCTGGGCGCCAGCAGGGTTTTTGGGTGATGAGCTGCCTAGTGAGCAGTATCCTAATGCTGTGTTGTTGGAGCGCGCATTGCGGAACATTCGGTCTGGAGATATTCTGGTGGCACACTTGGGAATTTGGTCGCGCAAAGATCCTTGGGCGCCGACGGTTCTTGAGCCCTTAATTGAAGGCCTAAAGCTACGTGGCTTTTGTTTTGCGACGATTGACACCCATCCTGCGTATGCGCAGAGCCAGCCACCTGTGGCGCAACCCTTGATACAAAATAGTGATGATTCAATTCGCAACTGACCTCTTTGATCATGCACAGCAATGGCTCTTTGAGACGATTGTGCAGCCATTATTTTTTAATCTTGGTTTGAGCGGCTACCTTGAGGACGCCTATAACGGAACGATGTGGTTGTTGATCGGGCTATTGCAAATCGCAATGATCGCCATCGTTTTTGGTGCGTTACAACGCTGGCGACCGGTCGAACCTGTGATCAATCGCAAGGAAATACGCAACGATATTTTGTACACGCTCATTCATCGGCTCGGTCTGTTTCGACTTGTTTTGTTTTTTTCTGTGGTGCCCTTGGCCGATGCGCTCTTTGGACAGGCGCGGGTTGCCGGGTTTACGACCTTTCACGTCGATCAGGTTTGGCCGGGAGTGACCGACATCGCCTGGGTAAGCTTCTTGATCTATCTGTTGATCTTTGATGCAGTTGATTATTTTTACCATCGTGCGCAGCACCGTTACGCTTGGTTTTGGAGCCTGCATGCGGTGCACCACAGCCAACGTCAGATGACGATGTGGAGCGATAACCGCAACCATCTGTTGGACAGCGTATTGCGCAGTATTGTATTTGTGTTCATTGCCAAGTTAGTGGGCGTGCCACCTGGACAATTTGTTTTGATTGTTGTCTTGACGCAGTTGGTTGAGAGCTACTCGCATGGCAATATCCGCTTGTCGTTCGGCAAGCTGGGTAACTGGCTCATCGTCAGCCCCAAGTTCCATCGCTATCACCACTCCATCGAATACAGTGAGTCCTCAGCGGGACCCGCAAAGGGGCATAACTTTTCCGTGCTGTTTCCGATTTGGGATATTTTGTTTAAGACGGCACGATTCGATACACCCTATGTGAAAACGGGCATACATGACCAGTTACCTCAGGACGGCGGCCGCGACTACGGCCGCGGTTTCTGGGCGCAGCAGTGGCTAGGGTTGCGCCGCCTGCTCGGATCGCATACAGCGGGCTTCCCAAGCAAGACCAACGCGCGGTAGCTCTTTATTCGGAGCCGAGCGAAAGCTTGTTGGGCATGCGTTTTTCAATTGACCATTTCAGCAACGCCGCACTTCTGTAGACGCCGTGCGCAAATTTTCCGTAGGGCAAGGTAAGGAAAAGTGCCATCACGATTCCTAGGTGAATGGCAAGCAAAAGTGCCATGGCGCTCGTGTCACGCCATATTAAAAGCGCGAGGCCAGTTAAGCTGGTTAAAAACAGCAAAGATATAAATCCGATATCCATTGGTTTTTGTGCAGCGTCACCGTGCAAGGCAGAGCGATTGAGGTTGAGCCACATCAAGCCAGCAGGCCCAATGAGCAGACCGATGCCCCCTACGGTACCTAGGATCACTGGCAGGCTCGTGTAGCCGTAGGGCGCTTGCAACCCGAAAACGTAGTGATAAAGCGTCGCGACAGAGGTCGAAGCAAAGCACAACATAAAGCCGTAAAACGTCAGATGATGGTAGCGTCTGCGTCGCAGCGTAAAGCGATCGTCCTCATCGTTACAGCCGTCGCCGTGGCCGCCATCCAAATATTTGAGTCTTAGAGCGTTGTGCGCAGCTTCGCCTATCGCTTCACCCGTTGCCTGTCCCGGCGTGATTTCGCTCCAGAAGCGTTTAACTCCGATCCCTAAGGCAAGGACCGCAAAACCGAACGTAAGACCGAACATCAACACGAGTGTGTTGTGAGGGAAGATGGCATAGAAGTTACCAGCAAGCGGCTCATGCAATAGCTTGCCTGTCGACAGGACCGTCAGAACTAGAAAAAGTGCAAGACTAAAGGCCGCTGCAAGCGATACGGTCAGGCCGTTATTTTTATACAGCTTGCCTAACGGGGCTGGCCATGCAAAGTCGGTGTAGGTTTCCATCCGCACTTTTGCCATGGCCTGCGGTACGTTCACCATAAATTCGTGTGGTGGTGCGTACTGGCAGGCGTGTAGACAAGCGCCGCAGTTGTGGCAGAGGTTAGCCAGATAATTTAAGTCAGCCTTGCTGTCGAATTGCAGGCGACGTGCCATCGCTGGGAACACTGCGCAAAAGCCCTCGCAGTAGCGGCAGGCGTTACAAATCTGCATTTGACGGGCAACCTCGGCTTCGTTTTCCGAGATGCCTTTGTTGTGCCACGAAATCGAGTGTTCAGTTTTCCCGGCCAGATCTTGTGCTTCGCGGGTCAGGGATTCAAGCGGTTGCATGCTGCACTCCTTCTTTTATTTTCTTTGCTGCTGCGGCAGCTTGTGTGCCGGCGATACGACCAAAGGCGGTACCGATCGACATGCCAACTCCGGCGGTGTAGCCCTTACCCAAGACGTTACCTGCGCTGATTTCACCGGCTGCATACATGTTGGGGCTTGCCTTACCGTCAAAAAAGATACTAGCTTTTTCGTCTGTGGTGAGACCGAAGTAAGTAAAGGTCACGCCCGGCCGTACGGCGTAGCCAAAAAACGGTCCGGTATCGAGAGGACGTGCCCAGTGCGTTTTGGCGGGAGTAATACCCTCGGTGTAGCAGTCGTCTTGAATGTTGTGGTCGAACGTTCCTAGACGGCAAGAGGCATTGAATGCGTTCACGGTCTGCATAAACGTATCCACATCGAGTTCAAGCTTCGCGGCAAGCTCCGGCAGCGTATCTGCCTGGGCGCCTTTAAATACGGGGGGCATGAAGCGTCCGACCGCTTTTGCATCGATGATCGAGTAGGCAATTTGACCGGGCTGTAGTGCAACGAGACGACCCCAGAGCGCATACCGCTTGGGCCAGAAGTCTTCGCCTTCATCATAAAAGCGCTTGGCTTCTCGATTAACGACAATACCAAGCGATACACAGTCAATACGAGTACAAATGCCGCCGTCGTATAACGGGGAGCGCGCATCGATCGCGACGCAGTGTGCTTGAGTGGGGTCGCCCATCGTGTCGGCACCCACGCGCATCATGACTTTTAAGACGACGCCCATGTTGTAGCGTGTGCCACGGATCAAGAAGTTGTCTGCGGGCCACTCGCCACGCTCGTTTTGGCCCCAGGCCTCGCGTAACCACTCGCGGTCGGACTCAAAGCCGCCGCAGCCCAGTACACAGGCGTTGCCAGGGTAGCGCTTGTCGCCCACTTTAGCCGCGATAAATTTGCCGTCTTTGATTTCTAGGTCGTCGACCGGCGAGTCATACAAAATATCGATGCCAAGCTTTTCAGCGCTTTGGTAATAGGCGTTCATGAGTGCTTTGCCGCCACCCATAAAAAAAGCATTGGTCCGTGCGACGTGCAGCGTGCCTGAAAGCGGCGGCTGAAAACGTACGCCGTGTTTGCGCATCCAGTCGCGGCAGCTCGAGGACTCTCGAATGACCATGCGAGCCAGCTTTTCGTTGGTGATGCCGCCCGTGACTTTGAGCAAGTCTTGCCAAAACTCTTCTTCGGAGTAGGAGTCGACCAAGACGTCTTGGGGGCCATCGTGCATGCACCGCAAGTTGCGGGTGTGTTGGGAGTTTCCGCCACGCCACTCCTTTGGCGATGCTTCGAGAACCAATACGCTTGCGCCGGCCTCGCGCGCCATGAGCGCACTACACAAGGCGGCATTGCCACCGCCTACTACGATTACGTCCCACATATTCTTGCCTCGCGGTCTGGTTCGCGTTGAGTTTTCTGAGTGCTAAATAGTCATCAGGCGGCGGGGGTTGTCGCTCGCCTAATTTGTGAGCGGTATTG
>CANFEI010000106.1 GCA_947445495.1 Alcaligenaceae bacterium | reverse complement strand
TTCTTTTGATTGAACCGCGACAAACTTCCAGTTTTGATAATTGAACGCAGTGGGGGCAAGTGTCGCGAGGCGTACAAGCTCTTCAATCTGTTGTTGGCTCAGACTGCGTGCCGCATCGAACCAGTTTGCCGAAATCCGCTCTTCTAAAAGTGTTTTGATGGTGCTGTGCATAAGTGACTCGATAAAAATAGTTTGAAATAATTGGGATGCGATTGGGAAATCAAACCTTGGTAGTTAAGGCCTGTGCCAGAAGTCGCGCCGTATGAATGGCGTCTGCTTGGGCACCATCCTTGATCTGATGGCGGCAGCTCGTACCATCTGCGACCACGACAGTATTTGCCTGACGCTTGCGCACGGCTGGCAGCAGCGAAATCTCAGCCATTGCGAGCGAGGCTTCATGATGTTCTGCCTCATAGCCAAAGCTTCCGGCCATGCCACAGCACGATGATTCGATGGTTGAGACCTTTAGGCCAGGAATCCAACTCAACACCGTTTGCACGGGGGTCAACGCATCGAATGCTTTTTGATGACAATGCCCATGCAATAGCACCGTGTCTGTTTGAATGGCTGCTAAGGGTAGGGTGAGTCGATTTGCTTTGTGCTCACGCACGAGGAATTCTTCAAACAGCATTGCACTATCGCTCAAGGCTTGGGCTTCTTCACCCCAGCCATAATGCAAGAATTCGTCCCGCATGGTCAGTAGACAGGATGGCTCAAGCCCAACAATTGGCACGCCTCGCTTTACAAAAGGGGTTAATGCATCGAGTGCACGTCGCGCTTCCTGCTTGGCTTGCTCGACAAGTCCTGCTGACAGAAATGTCCGACCACAACAAAGAGGCCTTTGTCCCGCTACCGAATTAAAGTGAACGGTATAGCCAGCCGCTCCCAGTACTTGTTGAGCCGCTTGCGCATTCTCGACATCAATACTGTTGTTGAAGGTGTCGACAAACAATAAAACTTCTTTGCCGGTAGACGAAGTGTTCGATGCCACGACTGGGTTAGCTTGCGCGGGTATCGACTTCAAAAAACTTTTTCGAAATACGGGAAGCGACCGCTCAGTGGCAAAGCCGAGTAATTTTTTGACAGCGGCCCCAAGCACTGGTGTGTGTTCAAGCGTGTGTAATACGCCACCGATATGTCCGGCAAACCCCGCGTAGCGTGGCATGTAGGCAACCAAGCGTTCACGTAGGCCGACACCGTGTCGTTCCCCCCACGCTGCCCGGGCTTCGATTTTCATCTTGGCCATATCGACGCCCGTGGGGCAGTCGCGTTTGCAGCCCTTACAGGATACGCACAGATCTAAGGCTTCTTTCACTTCGACACTGGCTAAGCCATCAGACCCGAGTTGTCCGGATAAGGCCAGGCGCAAGGTATTGGCGCGTCCTCGGGTGACGTGTTGCTCATCCTTGGTGATTCGGTAACTTGGGCACATTGTGCCGGCATCGAATTTGCGACAATGACCGTTGTTATTGCACATTTCAATTGCCGAGGCCAGGCCATTGCTTGGATCGACTCCGGTGCCAGGCGCAGTCTCGGCGCCAGTCAGTGGGTCACGCAAGACGTTCCAGCCAGACCAGTCGAGTGCGGTTGAGATATTGGCCACCCCATAGCCCGGCGCAAAACGGAAATTAGAACGATCATCCATTCGGGGTGGATGAATCATTTTGTTTGGGCTGAAGCGATTGTCGGGATCGAAAAGCGTTTTAATTTCAGCAAAGGCCTGATGGATCCGTGGACCATATTGCCACGACACCCATTCGCCCCGGCACAGGCCGTCACCATGCTCACCCGAAAGCGCACCTTTGTATTCCCTTACTAATGCAGCAGTTTCTTCTGCAATGGCACGCATCTTCTGTGCGCCATCGCGGCGCATATCCAGAATGGGTCTGACATGCAGTGTGCCAACGCTTGCGTGGGCATACCAAGTGCCTTCAGTGCCGTAGCGGTGAAATACCTCGGTGAGTCTGTTCGTGTATTCGGCCAGATTTTCGAGCGGCACTGCGCAGTCTTCCACGAAAGAAACGGGTTTGCCGTCACCTTTCATGCTCATCATGATGTTCAAACCCGCTTTGCGCACATCCCATAAAGCTTTTTGCGCGTTCGCCTCGGGCATCTTGACGACACAATTGGATAAGCCGTGATCGGATAGCAGCGTATCGAGCTCATCAAGCTTCTTAATCAAACCAGACTGTTCTTCCCCGGCAAATTCGACAAGCAAGATTGCCGCGGGTTTTCCAATCAGTGCTTTCTCGATCACGGGTCGGAATGCAGGATTCTCAAGAGCGAGCTCAATCATCGTGCGGTCAACGAGCTCGACAGCCGTTGGATTGAGTTTAACGATGTGCTGTGCCGAATCCATGGCCTGATAAAAGCTTTGGAAGTTCACGACGCCCAAGGTTTTATGAATAGGTAGGGGGCTTAACTTGAGCGTAATCTGACGGCTGTATGCGAGCGTGCCTTCCGAGCCAACCAAGAGGTGCGATAGGTTGGCAACACCGTCATCGGTGTACGCACGTGGATTTTGGCAATCAAATAAGTCGAGGTTGTAACCGGCTACGCGGCGTAACACTTTTGGAATGCGCTCGGCAAGTTCGCCACGCTCCCTTGTTGCGATCTGTTTGAGTTGCTCTAGGATGCCTTGCATCCGAGAACCCGACACAGGCGACTTTAAGGAGCCAAAGTACGCTTGCGTGCCATCGGGCAGAATCGCATCAATGCCCAACACGTTGTGAACCATGTTGCCATATTCGATGGATCGCGAGCCGCAGGAATTATTTCCCGTCATGCCACCGATCGTGCACTGGGCACTTGTCGAGACATCGACCGGGAACCACAGCCCATGAGGCTTTAACCATGCGTTCAGATGATCAAGAACGACCCCTGGTTCTACCGTGACAGTGCGTGCCTCAAGATCAAAATCGATCACGTTACACAGCCACTTGCTGTTGTCGATAATCAGCGCTTCGCCCACCGTCTGGCCGCATTGGCTCGTCCCTGCGCCGCGCGCGAGGACAGCTGCGCCGAGATCACGTGCGATATCTAGCGCGCACAACACATCGGCTTGATCGCGCGGCACGACCACCCCAGTGGGTGTGATCTGATAGATCGAGGCATCAGTCGAGTAGCGCCCTCGGCTCGCCGCATCAAACAATACATCGCCGCGAATTTCCTTGGCGAGGCGTGTCGCAAGCGCCGAGGCGCTAGCCGTTTGCTTTCGATGAAAGACGATCGGCTTGGGAGGCTGTGGTGCGAGAACTGCGCTCATACGTTCTTTGCAAAATAGTCCATGCCAGCGTTCACGCCACTTCCAGCAAGTTTGACTCCGGCCAACTTCATGCCCATCTCTACACCTGCGAGTGTGGCTAGCAAGGTGAGATCGTTGCTGTCACCCAAGTGGCCGATACGGAACATACGACCTTTTAACTTGCCCAGGCCTGTGCCTAAAGACAGATCAAAACGTTGTTGAATGAGTTTACGAATCGCATCCGCATCGACACCGACGGGTGTGATGACGCCCGTCAAAATGGGCGAGTACACGGCAGGGTCAGCACACTGAATCGGCAGGCCCCATCCAGTGACCGCTGCGCGAACGCCAGCCGCCCAGCGCTGATGACGCGCGAAAACCTTGTCCATCCCTTCTTCGGCCAGCATGTCTTGCGCCTCTGATAAACCATAGAGCAGATTAGTGCTCGAGGTGTAGGGCCAGTAACCATCTTTATTCATTTCGATGATTTCGTCCCAAGCCCAAAAGGCCCGGGGAAGTTTTGCTGTCTTCGAGGCCTCAATCGCGCGAGGAGATACGGCGTTAAAGCTAATGCCAGGAGGCAGCATGAGACCTTTCTGCGAGCCACTGATCGATACATCGATGCCCCACTGATCATGTTGGAAGTCGGCGCTTGCGAGACCGGAGATGGTGTCGACCATGAGCAACGCGGGGTGCTTAGCATCGTCCATCGCTTTGCGAACAGCCGCAATGTTGGAGGTCACGCCTGTTGAGGTTTCGTTGTGCACAACGCAGACGGCTTTGATCTCATGGTTTTTGTCTTGCAGCAGGCGTGCATGAATCAAGTCCGCTTGTACGCCACGTCTCCAGCCTGGTGCGTTGGGCAGATGCTCATCGGTTCCTTGCCATGACAAGATCTCGGTCTTGAGGCCAAGACGTGTGGCGAGCTTATTCCACAACGAGGCAAATTGGCCTGTCTCAAACATCAAGATGTGGTCGCCGGGGCTGAGCGTATTGGTCAGTGCCGCTTCCCATGCGCCCGTACCTGAAGCGGGGTAGATCACGACCGGATGTTTGGTCTTAAAAATATCTTTCATGCCTTGCAACACCTTCAGACCAAGCGCACCAAATTCTGGGCCGCGATGGTCAATGGTCGGCAAGCTGATGGCGCGCAAGATGCGATCCGGCACAGGGCTAGGACCTGGGATCTGCAGAAAGTGGCGACCAGTCGGATGAAAGTTAAGCTTAAGCATGTTTACTCCACGGGAATAGGGGGCAAATTACCACAATGTTGCCCCACGAGGGGCTAAAACACTAAGGTAATTGGAGGTTTAGCCCCGCTTGCTCACGCAGGTTTTTGATATCCGATAGGGTGTCTATATCAGCCAGAAAATGGCCGTTTTGGCTAGGATATTGATGAACGAGCTCCCGGTGGCCCTCAATGTATGCTCGGCATGTCTCACCAAGGGCCAGCACTGCCCGCACCGCCTCATGGCCCAAGGCAACCGGGTTGCCGCGTTTGCCGTCGACTCTCGGGTAGGCGATCGAGGTGCCAAGAGGTCGACCGGCGTATGCCTCGATACACTCTTGATAGTCATGTGCGGTCATGAGTGGTTGATCAACCAATACGACTAAGGCGAGGTCGAAAGGCGCAGCCAACGCCGACAGACCATGCAGCACGGAGGATTGCTGGCCATTTTCGGGTGCGGGATTTCGAACAATTCTTACGGCCTGCGCCCACGCTGCGTTGGCGGCTGATGCCCTGAGCAAGGTTTCGACCTCTGCGTGGTAGAAGCCCGTGACGACGACAATCTGTTGGATGCCGGCCGCATGCAGCGCCTCAAGTTGGCGCAGAACCAGAGGCTTGCCATTGACCTGCACGAGGCTCTTTGCGCAGCCACCGAGTCGTGAGCCTTGCCCGCCGGTTAACAAAACGGCCGCGACGCTTAAGGGCTGACCGGTGGCCGGGTCGGTTAAGGCGACTTTGTGCGCTTGCGGAATCTTGTCTTTGAGCGTGGGGCCATCAGGTGTCGTGGTGCCCGCAGCGAGCCCACTGTCATTGCCCAAAATGGCTACGTTGTCGTTGGAATGCATGCGGACAAGGTGAGGCTTACTTGACGGATTTTGAGCTGTCATGTTCAAAGATGTCAAAACGGCTTG
>CANFEI010000105.1 GCA_947445495.1 Alcaligenaceae bacterium | reverse complement strand
GTCTTGTGTAAAGCCGCGCACGCGCATCATTCCATGCAAAGAACCGGAAGGCTCGTTACGGTGGCATTGACCAAACTCACCATAACGTAGTGGAAGATCACGATAAGAATGCAATCCTGAATTGAATATCTGGACATGGCCGGGACAGTTCATGGGCTTAAGTCCATAAACACGATTCTCGGATTCTGTCGTAAACATGTTCTCGCGATAATTGTCCCAGTGGCCCGTTTTCTTCCAAAGCGAGAGATCCAAAATCTGCGGAGCCTTGACCTCTTGGTAGCCGTTGTCACGATACACCGCACGCATGTATTGCTCGACCTGTTGCCAAATAGCCCATCCCTTAGGATGCCAAAAAATAAGTCCTGGTCCTTCTTCTTGGAAGTGGAACAAATCGAGATCTCGACCGATCTTGCGGTGGTCGCGACGCTCAGCTTCTTCGAGCATATGCAAGTAAGCGTCCTGCTCTTCTTTTGTCGCCCACGCTGTGCCGTAGATCCGTTGCAGCATTTCGTTATTGCTGTCACCACGCCAATAGGCTCCGGCGACCTTCATCAGTTTAAACACCTTCAGCTTGCCGGTGGTCGGTACGTGCGGGCCGCGACACAGGTCGATAAACTCGCCTTCCCGGTACAAGCTGATAGGCTCATTGCCGGGGATGGCCCCAATGATTTCAGCCTTGTAGTACTCACCGATTTTTTTGAAATGTGCGACGGCTTCGTCGCGGCTCCATTCTTCGCGCGAAACAACTTCATCCTTCTTTGCCAGTTCCGACATCTTCTTTTCAATGGCGGTCAGGTCGTCTGGCGTAAACGGGCGTTTAAAGGAAAAGTCGTAATAAAAGCCGTTCTCAATCACGGGCCCGATCGTCACTTGCGCGTCAGGAAAAAGTGCCTTCACCGCGTAGGCTAACAAATGTGCGGTGGAGTGTCGGATTAAGTCCAGCCCTTCAGCGTCTTTCGCGGTAATGATCGCGAGCTGTGTATCACGATCAATGCGATGGGAGCTGTCAACAAGCGTAGTCTTATCCCCCGCGGAGATGCGACCACCAAGCGCTGCACGCGCCAACCCCGCCCCGATAGACTGGGCAACCTCGGCGACAGTAACTGGCCCCGGATATTGGCGTTGGGAACCGTCTGGCAGTGTAATCGTGACCATCAGCAATCCTGTGAACAAAAAAATAGCGGCCCTAAGCCGCTGTTTTGCACCTGCAACCACCTGCAGCCAACCAGCTACGGGCCTTAATTGGTAGGCGGTATTGGAATCGAACCAACGACCTCCACGATGTCAACGTGGCGCTCTAACCAGCTGAGCTAACCGCCTGTAAAGACTGCGATTATATCGGTTTAGCGCCCTAGCTGTCAAAGAGCTGCCTTGGAGTTCGCTTTGAAGACTGCGGCAACGAAATCCAAGATTTTTTCGTTGGACTTCATGCCCGGACTAGACTCCACGCCGCTATTGACATCAACCGCCCAGGGCTGGGTGGACGCGATCGCCGCCTGCACGTTCGTTGGATTCAATCCACCTGATAGAACCAACGGGCGTGACTCTGCCAACCGCATTACCTCGGCAAGTAATGCATGATCAAAACCGTGACCGCTTCCACCATACAAAGGCGAGTAACTATCAAACAGCCATCCTTGCGCCGAGACGTATTGCTTGCAATGGGCAGCAAGGCCCGCGGAAGTGTCGAGCCCAGGCGCTCCGACACGAAAGGCTTTCAGATAAGGCCTGCCGAAACTTGAGCAGAAATCCGCTGACTCATCCCCGTGAAACTGCAAGACGGCGGGCGACATCGCCTTAAGAACCTCCTGGACAAACGCATATTCAGGATTTACAAACAGCGCCACACTGACAACGAAAGGTGGTAAAGCCGCGCAGAGCTCCCCTGCACGCGCCGGGCTCACATAGCGTTTACTGGAAGGATGAAACACAAACCCTAACGCGTCTGCCCCGGCCTTCACGGCGCAGGCGAGATCCTCTTCGCGGGTTATCCCACAAATCTTGATACGTGTACGTTTCATCACACTCATGGTCTGTCTTCAAAGTTAATGCTGTCAAGGCTAAAACCTTCCGAGTTGGATCGCGGAAAATCATAGTCTGGATATTTAACGTCTGTTAGGTAGAGTCCCTGCGCAGAAAAGGTTGGCGCACCAAGGGTGCGGTCTCGGGCCAGCAATAACTCCGAAACATAGTTCACGCCTTGCCTCCCCTGTCCCACTTGCACAAGTGCTCCCATGATATTCCGAACCATATGATGCAAGAAGGCATTTGCTGTCAATTGCACCACAATTTTTGAGCCTTGCGCCGTGATCGCGACGCTCTGCATCGTACGTACCGGAGACTTCGCTTGGCACTGTGAAGAACGAAAGCTAGAAAAGTCATGCTCGCCGAGTAAATCTCGCGCTGCCACTTCCATGGCGGCAACATCGAGCGGTTGATGCACCCAACCGACCCGCGCCTCCCATAAGGGGTGCCTCACGCGAGTATTCAAAATGACATACGTATAGGATCGTGCGACGGCGGAAAATCTCGCATGAAACGTATCGGGCACTTGGCGCGCCCATTGAATCGCAATGCTCGCAGGTAGATGCGCATTAGTGCCGCGCACCCAAGACTCTTCAGAGCGAATCGCATCCGTGTCGAGGTGAATAACCTGATTGAGTGCATGAACGCCGGTATCCGTGCGTCCGGCACAAACAGTCGCAACGGCCTGCGCGGCAAATTTAGACAGCGCAGCTTCGACACAGTCTTGCACTGTTTGACCATGTGGTTGCGTCTGCCAGCCCTGCCACGCATGCCCGTCATACACAATGCCTAAGGCGATACGAGTCATGGCTTGTCCATGGCTGGACGGGCCAACTAGACTTTTTTCTCGGGAGCAGCAACGGGTTTCGGATCCGCAGCCGAGGAATCTAAGTTCAGGTCTATAGACTGAAGCTTCTGGTCAAACGCCTTCGCAATCACGGGATCGTTTTGCGTGGCTGAGCCCACCTCGGTCTCGCGCTGTCCAGCTCGCCGTAACATCAACGCCATCAGCAGGGCTAAAAAGGCTGACGCACCCAAGACGACCCACAGTACATTGTCATTCGCAATTTGCTGCACCCGTGCCATGCCTGAGGCAGCAGGACGAGCTCCTTGGCTAGCAGGTGTACTTGCAGCCGTTGCGCTTGCGGACGGTGTGCTTGCAGCCGTTGCGCTTGCGGACGGTGTGCTTGCAGTCGTTGCGCTTGCGGACGGTGTGCTTGCAGTCGTTGCGTTTCCGGGTGGCGCATTTCCAGCCGATACATTACTTGGCTGCGCATTGCCAGCCTGAGCGCGTTGCGTGGGCTCCGTTGGCTGTTGAACCGCATTGCGTAACTGCTGCACATTCTGTTGCAGCGTTTCGATGCGTTGTTGCATCTCTTTGAGCTCTTGCGCCGCAGCAACCTTGGCATCTTCTTGCGCTGTGCTCTGTGTCGCGGCACTTAGGCGCAGCTGATCGACTGCGGGGGCTGGCTCGGCAGGCATCGCTGGTGGTTGCACAGTGCCGGATGCGGTGGGACCCGGTAGCACAACGGGAGCCTGGCCGAAGGTGGGAGCTCGCTCGGCCGGCATTGCTGGCGGTTCTACAGTGCCGGACGCGGTTGAACCAGACGGCATAACGGGCGCCTGGCCTGGACGATTGGCTGACCCTCGTCCTTGCTTAAACGCCTCAGCATGCTTTAAGAACATCGCGTAGGCTTGCTTTGGGTCCACTGCGAGTACTGTCTTCGCATCTGGAATGGATAAAGTGGCTCCCGCTCGCAGCAGATTCATATTCTGCGAAATGAAGGCGTTTGGATTTGCCTGGTACAACGCCCAAAGCATTTGGTACAAATCAGCGCCCGCCACAGCGTAACGTTGGGCAATACCGGAAAGCGTGTCGCCGGGTGCGACCACCACACTGCCAGAGGGCGCGGTGCTCACTAGGACAAGGTAGCTTGACTGAACGGTTAAGCGTCCTGTGGCGAGCGAGACGTCGAGCAACACATCAACCACAGGCCGGTTCACGGATTGGGAGGAATGCACGACTAGCCGACGCGAACCCGCAGAGAATCCTGGCTCAATGCTCACAGAGAGTGTCTCTAATGGCGCGGGGCTTGTCAGTCCTGCCGCTGCCCACGCTTGCTGCGGCGCGACGTTGGCCTTCAAACCAGCGACATCCTCGGACGTTAGGTCGTACAGGGGTATTTCCAAGCGCAGCGGCGCCCCAGCCGGAGACATGACACTGCCATGGCCGGGTTTTGCTGCCCAAACCGGGTTGGTCAGACCGACCGATAACAACGTCAAACCCGCAAAGGCCGTTAAGCCCAGGCATCTCGGGAGCACCGCAACTTGACGTCGACTACGCATTGTCATTTCCTTAAGGTTTACAGTTGACCTAGTGTGATACGCAACATCCGACGTAGCGGCTCTGCCGCACCCCAAAGTAGCTGGTCGCCAACAGTGAAAGCACCCAGATACTCATTGCCCATAGACAGCTTACGCATGCGCCCAACAGGGATGTCGAGCGTGCCTGTCACCGCCACCGGTGAGAGTCGACTCAGTGTTTCTTCTTTTGTGTTCCCAACGACTTTGGACCAAGCGGTCCCGTTGGCAACGATATCCAAGACTTCATCGAGCGGTACATCACGCGTCAGTTTGATTGTCAGTGCCTGGCTATGGCAACGCATGGCCCCAACGCGAACACAAAGCCCGTCGATTGGTATCGGTGTCGAACCAAAACCTTGACCACGACCAAGGATCTTGTTTGTCTCCGCTTCGCCTTTCCATTCTTCGCGCGACATCCCATCACCCAAATCCTTGTCGATCCAAGGAATAAGATTGCCAGCCAGCGGCACTACGAAATGCTCTGTCGGGAGTCGGCCTGACTGTTGAATCGCCAAAACGTTGCGATCGATATCAAGAATCGCAGAGGCCGGATCCATCAATTGCGTTTGAACTTCCGCATTGATCAACCCAAACTGCGTCAAGAGCTCACGCATGTGTTGCGCGCCACCACCAGAGGCCGCTTGATACGTCATGGATGTCATCCATTGGATTAGACCCTGATTGAATAATCCCGCCAGACCCATCAGCATGCAACTCACGGTGCAATTACCACCGATGAAATCTTTCACGCCACGCTTAAGCGCCGCGTCAATCATGGGGCGATTAACTGGATCCAAAGCGATTATTGCGTGATCCTTCATGCGAAGCGTGCTCGCAGCGTCGATCCAATATCCTGTCCACCCTGCGGCGCGCAATTTAGGATAGACCTCAGAGGTGTAATCACCGCCTTGGGCCGTCACAATCGTATTTAGTTTCTTTAGCGCATCGATATCGAAAGCGTTTTGCAATGGGGTTTCGCCCGCCCAGGATGGGCTCTTGCCCCCCGCGTTACTCGTGGAGAAAAATAC
>CANFEI010000104.1 GCA_947445495.1 Alcaligenaceae bacterium | reverse complement strand
GTGCGCGGCATCGGTGTCACGCTGTTCATCAATTGGTTGGTGAAGCCCTTCTCAATGGCGTTGTTGGCCTGGCTCTTTATTCGGCATGCCTTTGCACCGTGGCTACCTGAGGACCAGATCGATAGCTACATTGCGGGTCTTATTTTGTTGGCGGCCGCACCTTGCACAGCCATGGTATTTGTCTGGAGTCGGTTGACGAATGGCGATCCGATATTCACCTTGTCTCAAGTAGCACTGAACGATGCGATCATGGTGTTTGCGTTCGCACCGCTGGTTGCCTTGCTACTGGGGATGTCGGCCATCACGGTTCCCTGGGATACCTTGTTGATCTCGGTTGTTCTTTATATTGTGCTGCCTGTTGTGTTGGCCCAGCTTTGGCGTAGACGCTTGCTTGCGCAGGGCGACGCCGTGTTTGAGCGAACGATCGCGGCGCTAGGGACGTGGTCTGTTGTTGCCTTACTCGCAACACTTGTGTTGTTGTTCGCCTTCCAGGGTAAATCGATTGTCGATCAACCTTTAATCATTGCCTTGCTGGCGGTACCGATACTGCTTCAGGTAGTCTTGAATGCGAGCTTGGCGTACTGGCTGAATCGACGACTTGGCGAAAAACACAATGTCGCATGCCCTTCGGCACTGATTGGCGCCTCTAATTTTTTTGAGTTAGCCGTTGCGGCAGCGATTAGTTTGTTTGGCTTTCAGTCGGGTGCGGCACTGGCGACCGTTGTTGGGGTGCTGATTGAAGTGCCTCTGATGCTGGTCGTTGTCAGGGTGGTCAATCAGACCAAGCCCTGGTATGAACGACGCGCTTAGTGCTTATTCTTCGATGTGCCACCGAGCAAGATGATCACTGCCGCAAAAACATTGATTAACGCTGCGAGACCCAGAGGCAAGCGGTAGCCGCCACTCAGGTCGTATAGCAGTCCAAAAAATGCAGGACCCATCGCTGACATGAGCTGCATCAGCGTTGCGGCGATTCCGAAGATGGCCCCAAAGGATGCCGCGCCGAATTCGCGCCTGACGATCACCGGGGGGAGTGTCGTGATATTGCCTGCGGTGAAGCCATAGCCTAGTACGCATACGACGAGCGCCCATACTTGATCTGGGAATAGGAATCCCAAGCCAAGGCTCGCACCAGCGGTGAGTAAGACTGTAAAAGCGATTTGCCTGACATCTAAACGATCAGAAAATTTGGCTAAGAGTATTCGTCCGGCGAAGGCGAGCATTGCTGCGGCAGTGACACAACCTGCGGTGGCAGCTTGGCCAAGTGCCGGCAGTAGTAGTGACACTTGGTGCGTGAGGAAGCCAATCTGCACCATGAGCGCTAAGCCGAAGGTGAGGGCGATGCTGCGTAGTGCGAGTGTGCGAAGTGCTTCAGCCCGTGACCAAACTTTGGCCAGAGGCTTATTTGCTTGCGAAACAGGGGCTTCCCCATCCGGATACAAACCGAGGTCCTGCGGGCGATGGCGTAAGATAAAAAAACTGACTGACCACACGGTGCTCAACAATATTAGGGCGACTATGATCATTGCCTTGTTGAAGCCTAACCAGGCGATTAAGGCGAGTAGGATGGGGACACCCACCATGCCACCAATACTTGCACCGAGCATAGCGGTGGAAACGGCACGCCCTTGGTATCGTTCGAACCAAGGTGCGAGTGAGGAGGTGATCGCAGTGGTAGACAAACAAGACCAGCCAAGACCCACCAGAGCAAAGGACGCGTAAACATGCCAGATCTCTGAGATCTGGCTCATCGCGACAAAGCCTGCGGCCATTATCGCTGCGCCGAGCGCCATCACCAGTCGAGGTCCGTGCTTGGCGATTGCACTACCCACGAAACTCAAAACAGACGCGTTCACTAAAAAGGAAAGTGTCAGCGCGGACGAGACTAAGCCGATGGACCAATGATGCGTCTGGCTAATGGTGTGGAGGTAAACACTCGGGCCGTACAGAGCGAACGACCAGGCTACGATGGCAACTGCCATGCAGCCTGCCACCATCCACCAGCCATGGAATGGTTTACTTGTCATGGCTGGTGCACGAGGCGGCGTATTACTACCCTTCTAGTTGACACGCTTTAAACGCGGGTAAGGCTTCGCAGCGCGCAGATAGCGCTGCCAGGTTAGGAAACTGCTCAGGTGCTGCCACTTTAGGCATGGCTTTGTTCAGAAAGAACCAGCCGACTGCGACAGTGATGTCAGCTAGATTGGCCTGCGCACCGCCAGGGAAGGTGCCTTTGGCTGCCAGACTTTCGAGGATCTCAAGGCTGGCACGCACTTGTATGCGCAGACCATCAAGGTAAGGCTCGTGGACTTTTTCTGCAGGTCGCTTGAGAGGTTCATAGATAATTTGAATGGATTTATCTAGGCCGCTTGTCATGATGGCGCAATGCTGCAGCGTCTGACGACGTGCTGCGCCGCTTAAGGCCAACAGCTTTTGGTTGGGTGTCATTTCCAGAATCGCTTCGATAATCGCAGCGCTTTCGATCAAGTGCTCGCCATCCTCAATAACCAGTACCGGTACTTTTGCAATGGGGTTGTAGCGTTTGATTGCTTCAGCATCCTTGGCGGTCGACAAAACCTTATGCTCATAAGGGACTCCAAGAGTTTGCAGGACGACCCCAACACGTCGTACAAAAGGGGATGCATAGCGGCCAACCAAAATCATGTTTGTCTCCGAGGCGGTTTAAGATATATTTCTAAATATGTCGCGATAGGCTGCGCAAAGTATCGCTCAATTTCGAGTTCCCACCAACTTATCTGTTATCTACGATGAAATCTATTCAATTAAAGCGGTTTTTATGCGTTGCGGGTGCTATCGCCGCTTGCTTGATGGGTCCGTTTGTCGCGGCACAGCAGGCAGCTGCCCGGGTAGAGATGGGTGACTACAGCATTGACGAAACGGAAGTGAGTATTGGGCGTTTTGCTCAATACGCAGCCCGCAAAGGGGTTGTGACCGAAGCGGAGCGTAGCGGTGGTGGCTTCGAATATGTGATGGGTTGGCAAAAGCGCCAAGGTTGGAACTGGCGTGCGCCTTTCGGTAAGCCTGGTGCCCCCGACGAACCCGCTGTGCACATTAAGTGGGCTGAGGCACAAGCTTTTTGTCAGGATGCGGGTGGACGTCTACCCAATAAGGCAGAGTGGACGCGCGCGGCCTACACCGAACAGCGGACGCAGCCGCCTGCACCCTATGTGCGAGGGAAAACCTACCCCTACCCAACAGGGGATTCACCTGAGGGCGCAAACACCCAGGGAGCTGCCGACGGCTGGGAGCGCCATGCGCCAGTTGGTAAAACCCGCAGGGGAGTCAATGGGCTGTTTGACATGGGAGCGAATGCTTGGGAATGGCTGGCTGACGCACAAGGGGACACGCGCCTGACAGGGGGTGGTTCGTGGTGGTACGGCCCCTCGCAGATGCGGGTCGAGGGGATGCAGTACAAGCCGATCGATGTCTACGTCGTCTATATCGGTTTTCGCTGCGTATACTAGCGACTATGCGACAAGCATTATGTATAACGCTGATTTTTATCGCCGGATCTATCTAGCCTTTTTACTCGGAGCCGCTTCGTGTCGACGCCTATTAATTCCCTTACCCCTGATTTTGCGGTAGCGCCGCAGTTGCAGCCGTCTGATATGGCAGCCGTGGCTGCTGCGGGCTTTAAAAGCGTCATCATTAACCGACCCGACTACGAGGCGGGGCCTGATCAACCCACAGCCGAGCAGGTATCCGTGGCCGCGCGCGAAGCGGGACTGCGGGTGGAATACCAACCCGTTGTCAGTGGTGCAATGACACAGGATGATGTGGTGCGCTTTGCTGAGCTTCTGCAAACCATGCCTGCACCGGTGCTAGCCTATTGCCGTTCCGGCACTCGTTGTTCGGTGTTATACCGGGCTGCGACCGGAAACGGTTGATTGATGTCAAGACTAGCGCAGAGATAGCTGAAGTTCTTGTAGCCGCCTACTTAGCGTGAAATTGTTAATTTCAACTTAAAGGAGTTTGGTCATGTTCAAAAAGATATTAATTCCTACGGACGGCTCACCCTTATCTGCGCAGTCGGCAAATGCTGGCATTAGCTATGCGCGGGCAACGGGAGCCGAGGTTGTGGCACTCTATGTCACACAGCCGTTTGCTGCGACGATCGGTTTTGAAGGTATGTCGGCAGCGTATGCAATTTCAGACACCGATTACGAGCAAGCGAATGCTGAGCAAGCAAAAAAATACCTGAAGTCGATTCTCGATCGGGCAGAGACTGCGAATGTGAAAGCGACTGTCCATGCGGTTTCAAACTTCAATATTGCAGATGGGATTGTGCAAGCGGCGCAGGACTACGGTTGCGACATGATTTTTATTGGCAGCCATGGTCGTAGCGGATTGGCTCGTCTGTTGCTCGGGAGTGTGACAACCAAGGTGTTGGCGCTGACACACATGCCGGTTTTGGTCTATCGCGTAAAAGACGATCCCAAGCCCGCGCAGTAACGCTTTGCCGCAAAAAACCCCTTGGTTTATGTGGGAATGGGTGAGCGCGCACGCCCGCATTTCGTGCCCGACTGGCTTATGATAGCGGTCACGCTGGGTTCAAGTGTGGCAGCCGTCGCTGCCCGTGATGCCCGAGGAGAAATCACATGACAATTAAAGTCGGCGATCGAGTGCCCGATGCCACGCTCACAGAGTTCATTGAAGTTGAAACCGCGGGTTGCACAGTTGGCCCCAACAATTTTCAGGTTGCTGATCTCGTCAAGGGCAAAAAGATTTTGATGTTTGCGTTGCCCGGTGCCTTTACCCCGACTTGCTCGGCTAAACATGTACCAAGCTATGTCGAGCACGCCGCTGCGATTAAAGCGAAAGGCGTTGACGAGGTTTGGTGCGTTGCGGTCAATGACGCTTTCGTCATGGGCGCTTGGGGTCGCGAGCAAAAGGTTGGCGCGAAGGTTCGCATGATGGGTGACGGTGCTGCGCAATGGACAAAGGCGCTTGGTCTTGAGCTGGATCTGACTGCACGTGGTATGGGAGTTCGTTCGCAACGTTATGCAGCGTACATTGTTGACGGTGTCGTCAAGGTTCTGCATATCGAAGCTGCTGGTAAGTACGAAGTCAGCGACGCTGCCTCAATGGTCAAAGCAATCTAATTAGTTAGGTTGTAAAAAAATGCCACACGAGTAAGCTCGCTGTGGCATTTTTATTGAGCCGAAAAATGATGAATGATTTTGTTAGTCAAAGCGCCATGTGACGCCTGCTTGAATACGATTTGTATACGTCCCAGAGCCAGAGAATACGCCACCGAAATTAGCTGCGTAGCGCTGAAATGACAAACCGAGATCGAGCGTTTTGGCGGGCGAGTAAATCGCTGCAACCATGCCGTAATTAATCAAAGATTGGTCTGCCACGATAGGATTCGTGTTGATACCCGCATCTAATGCCAGCTTGAACTGAGGCGTCACACGCCATACCGGTGCGATAGAAACGGAATAGAGATTTGTTCGGTTAGGATCGTTACT
>CANFEI010000103.1 GCA_947445495.1 Alcaligenaceae bacterium | reverse complement strand
TCGGACTAGACTGGAGCATCATTGAAATGGGATTGGCGACTTTTGTGAACGACGCCCAAACCGCCCCCGGTCGTTTCAATGTGTTTGACTATCGCGGCGCAACGGTGATTGCCGACTATGGTCACAACCCGGATGCCATTCTGGCCTTAATCCAAGCGATCGAAACGATTCCCGCGAACAAACGTATGGTTGTGATTAGCGGTGCTGGTGATCGTCGCGATGAAGACATCATCCAGCAAACAGAAATCCTAGGCGAATCCTTTGACCAGGCCATTCTGTATCAGGATCAATGTCAACGTGGCCGCGAAGATGGCGAAGTGCTGGCGCTGTTGCAGCTTGGCCTGAAGAATGCGTCACGGACAAAAGAAATTGTCGAAATACGCGGCGAGTTCACCGCGATTGACACGGCGCTGGCCAAACTTCAGCCCGGACATCTCTGTTTAATTCTAGTGGATCAAGTGCAAGAGGCACTTGATCACCTAGCCAAACGTATCGCCGAAGCCTAGCTCTTGCTTTTCTCGTTTGCACTACCTGGTGCAAATGGGAAAGCAGCCATGAGCGCCCGAGTTTGATCCTGCATCTTGTCCTGCATCTGAGATAACATGGTCTTGCTCTGCTCGACATAACTGTTCATCATGGTTTGCACGGCGGGCGTTTGCGCAGTCATCATTTGCGTCCAAACATCGGGCGCAAATTGGTTCGACCCGCCGTATAAGCCCTTTGACTGCTCGGCCATCCGGTCCTGCACTTCCATAAAGACCTCAATGTTTTTCTCAAGATACGAGCCCATCATCCCTTGCATGGCGTGGCCATAAAAACGGATGACTTGCGCAAGCATCGTCGAAGAAAACATCGGTACACCGCCACTTTCTTCTTCAAGAATAATCTGCAACAAGATACTTCGCGTCAGGTCTTCGGCTGACTTCGCATCAACGACCTTGAACGATTCATTCTCGAGCACCAGTTGCTTCACATCCGCTAGCGTGATGTAGGTGCTTGTTTTTGTGTCGTACAGACGGCGATTGGGATACTTCTTAATCAACCGTACGTTCGTCTCTGCTGCTTCAGTCATTACTTTCCCCAATACTTGTTTTTAATTTTTAACTACCGATCCATCAAAAGACCATCTGTCTGATGGCCTTAACCCATATGCAAACCACCATTTAAGGAAAAGTCTGCGCCCGTCGAAAATCCTGACTCGTCCGAAGCAATCCAAGCAATAATCGATGCGATTTCCTCAGGACGTCCCAAGCGCTTGACGGGAATGGTCGCTACGATCTTCTCTAATACGTCTGGACGAATCGCACGAACCATATCTGTGCCGATATAGCCAGGCGACACCGTGTTGACTGTCACCCCCTTGCTCGCAACCTCAAGCGCAAGCGACATTGTAAAACCATGAATACCCGCTTTGGCCGTCGCGTAATTAGATTGCCCAAACTGGCCTTTTTGGCCATTTACCGAGCTGATATTAATGATGCGTCCGAAACCTCGATCGGCCATGCCATCAATCACTTGCTTGGTGACATTAAACAGACTGTTTAAGTTTGTATCCATCACCGCACGCCAGTCATCTGCAGTCATTTTACGAAAGACGCCATCGCGCGTGATCCCTGCGTTATTCACCAATATATCGACTGGGCCATGCTCGTCCCGAACCTTCTTAAAGGCCACGGAGCAGGACTCCCAATCTGACACGTTACCGACCGAAGCATAGAAGGTATAGCCTAAGACTGCCTGCTCATCGATCCATTGCTGATGATCACGGCTTGGACCACACCCTGCAATCACGGTCACCCCTTCTTTGGACAATCGCTGACAAATCGCCGTACCGATGCCACCCATCCCACCCGTTACGTACGCAATCTTTGTACTCATCGTCTTCTTCCTTTGCCGGTTTCTACGGCCTGTGGCACCACGCTAAACTGCTCTGACCTTTACGTACGATCCAGGCGCCGCCTCGATCACTTTATGTTTTGTACTGCCTAGTGCCTTCGCTGGCTTTACTTTTTTCCCGCTTTGAGCCGACAACCATTCGTACCAGTCCGGCCACCAACTACCAGCAATCTCAGTCGCAGCGGCATCCCACTTCTCGGGATCGGTGTGTGAAGACTTGTCTGCCCCTGCCCAGTAATTGCGCTTTTTCTTGGCAGGTGGATTGATCACGCCTGCAATATGCCCTGACGCACCAAGGATAAAACGATTCTCACCTGAAAACAACGACATCGATGCAAACGCTGAACGCCACGGTACGATGTGATCCTCACGCGAGGCATACAGATACGTTGGCATATTCAACTTGCGTAAATCAATACGCTGTCCACAGCAGGTCAGCTTGTTCGGCGCACGTAGTTTGTTTTCCAAGTACATGTTACGAAAATACCAAGTAAAAAACGGGCCTGGCAAATTCGTGCTGTCGCCATTCCAGAACAGCAAATCAAAGGCGGCAGGCGTTTCACCTTTTAAATAGTTCGAAACAACATAGTTCCACACCAACTCGTTGGGCCGCAAGAAAGAAAACGTTGCACCGAGTTCACGCGCAGACATCAGCCCACCTTGACCAATCTGCTGTTCTCGAAGTTTGGCGTGTTGCTCGTCCACAAATACACCCAGTGCGCCGGTATCTTTGAAATCCACCATCGAGGTCAACATGGTTAAAGCCGAGACGGGTTGCTCACCGCGCGCAGCAGCCACGGCTAGGGCTGTCGCCAGCACTGTGCCGCCCACGCAGAAGCCCAGCGCATTAATCTGTTGTTGCCCTGAAATTTCACGCGTAACCTCAAGCGCTTTCAAGACGCCTTCTTCGAGGTAGTCGTCCCAGGTCGCACTCTCGATGCCATCTTGATCGTCGGCTAGGGGGTTACGCCAAGACATTAAAAACACCGTAAAGCCTTGCTCAACCGCGTGACGCACAAAGGAGTTCTCGGGCTGCAGATCTAAAATGTAAAACTTGTTGATACAAGGCGGCACCAACAAAATCGGACGCTGATACACCGTGGTCGTAGCGGGCTTGTATTGAATCAACTGAAAGAGGCGATTCTGAAACACCACAGCACCTAGGGTTGTTGCCACATTTTCGCCAACCTGAAACTTGGTTTCATCTGTCTGGCTAATGCGCCCACGCTGCACATCGGATAATAAATTCTTCAAGCCCGCTACCAGGCTCTCGCCGCCGGTATCGACTAACGCAGCCTGTGCGTCAGGATTTGTCGCAAAGAAATTAGCGGGCGACAGCGCATCGAGCCATTGCATCACAGAAAACTGTAGCCGCTCCTTGGCCTCAGGCGCAGCGTCCGACGCCTCAACCATTTTGCCCATGGCGTGCGCGGACAACAAATACAAATGCGCCATCATTAAATGCGCTGGGCTACTCGCCCACGCTGGTGCGGCAAAACGTCGATCTTTAATGGGAGCCAAGTGCCCTGCAGCGGCGTCCTGAGACAGTTGCTGCCAACCTTGCATGAAGTCATGCTGAATTGTTGTGATCGCCTCTGAGGGCACCCCGGTTGGCATTTGCCAACCTTCAGGAAAAGGAAAATTCAATTCGGCAACCTATGGGACAATTTTGGCTTCATTATTGCAGCGCAATAGGGATCGTGCGCTGCAATATGATGATTGTCAATCGGGTTATCTGCTTAGCCCAGCCAGACGAGTGTGGCCATTCGTCCGGTTTGTCGATCACGCCGATAAGAAAAGAATTTTTTAGTCTCATTCGACATCCGGTCACTCACCGTGCAGCATCCCGACAGCTCGATCTGATCAACGTTTAGGCGCAACAGGCGTTGTTTGGCCAACCCAGCCAAATCGGCACGCCATTTCCCCAGTTCAAGGGGATCGACCGAGAAGAGCCCCGCCTGCGGATCTCCGTCCTGCTCGAAGGCCAGACGCACGTCCTCTCCCACCTGAAACGCGCGAGTACCAATGCCAGGGCCTATCCAGGCACGCCAGCCTGACGACTCCGTCAGACCGCACGCGTGTCGCTTACGCTGCAAGTGCTTGAACATCGCTTCGAGCACCCCGCCCGCCAAACCCTTCCAACCCGCGTGCGCGACACCGGCAACACGCCCTGCCTCATCGGCCATCACCACCGACAGGCAGTCCGCCGTCAGCACAGCCAGGACGCGCCCAGGTTGAGACGTCACGCTGGCGTCCGCACGGGGTGCTGCGCCGCGTTCTTGGCATTGGGCAGGATCATCAGCGTCAATGACGCGAATTCCATGCACTTGATTGAGCCAGATCGGATCTGCTGGCAACAATGCGCGCAGGATCTGTCGATTTTTCTGAACAGTGTCAGGATCATCCCCTGCACCCAAGCCCAGATTCAGGGTGTCATACGGTGCAGCCCCAACGCCGCCAGCCCGCGTGGTGCAGAACATCTGGACCCCCGGCCAAGTCGCACGCGGCCGCACTAAGGGCAGCTCTGATGCAGCGATTATTTCCACTGAATGCCCTCTTGTACCTTGCGCATATCCTCAGGCATCGGCGCCACGAACGACACCTCCGTGCTAGCGCTCGGATCCTCAAAACGCAAGCGATGCGCATGCAGCATTTGCCGATCTGCGTCACCAAGCACTCGACCACCATACTGCGTATCTCCGAGTAAAGGATGCCCAAGACTCGCCAAGTGGACACGGATCTGGTGCGTGCGACCAGTTTCTAGACGGCAACTCACCTCTGAAATATTCGAATCTTGATATTCGCCACAGCGCAATAGGCTGTAATGGGTAACTGCCGCTTTAGGCGCGTTGGGGCGCTCGACCGACATGCGCACCGGCACGCGTGGATCACGTCCGATGGGTCGATCTACCGTCCCCGCAGGTAACATACGCCCGTGCGCCAAAGCAAGGTACTCGCGCCCCATGGTGCGCGCTTGCAATTGTCGAACCAAGGAAGTCTGAGCCACCTCATTGCGAGCGACAACAAGCAAACCGGACGTATCCTTATCCAAACGGTGCACAATGCCCGCGCGGGCGACGTGCGCTAATTCGGGATAGCGATACAACAAGCCATTAAGCAGCGTTCCACTCCAGTTGCCCGCACCGGGGTGTGTCACCAAACCGACAGGCTTATTTACAACAACCCAGTCTGGGCTCTCAGCAATAATCTCAAAATCTATTTGCTCAGGCTTAAACGCCTGATCCTCAGGGGATTCCTGCTCATAGACCGCAATCAAATCGTCTTCATGCAAAGTTTGGCGGATCTTGGCAGACTGGCCGTTCACCAGAACATGGCCACGCTCAATCCATGTTTGCAGCCGACTGCGGGAATGCTGCGGCACGAGCTGCGCCAAGACCTTATCTAGTCTCTCCAGCGCCTGGTTATCGGTCACCCGAAACAGCTGCGGCTCGTCATCGGGCAGACCATCATCAGAAATAGGCGTATCAGGCATTGGGACTCGTCTTATAATCAGCACAGAATGCTAACACCAAGGATCATTTTGTGATGGGTCTGCCCACTTTTTCTTTGCTCTGGACCTCCCGAGCCACCACCTTACTTAGCCGCCT
>CANFEI010000102.1 GCA_947445495.1 Alcaligenaceae bacterium | reverse complement strand
TGACCGTCCCATCCCCGACGAAGAGCGCGCCAAGATCTCGTTGTTCTCAAACGTGCCGCTTGATGCGGTCATCTCGGTTTGGGACGCAGATTCTATTTACAAAATTCCGTCCATGCTACACAAACAGAGCCTAGACAATCTCGTTTGTGAGGCGCTGAACTTAAACCCGCCTGCCGCAGACTTGTCGATGTGGGACAAATTGGTGTACTCGCTCGAGCATCCTGAGCACGAAGTCCGGATCGCAATGGTGGGCAAGTATGTCGACCTGACAGAATCCTATAAGTCCTTGACTGAGGCATTGATCCACGCTGGGATCCACACCAAGTCGCGCATCAAAGTTGAATATATTGATTCTGAAAACATAGAGCAGCATGGTGTGAGCGTACTCAAACCGTTTGATGCCATTCTGGTGCCGGGCGGCTTTGGTAAGCGCGGAACCGAGGGTAAGATCGCCGCCATTCGTTATGCGCGTGAGTACAACGTCCCCTATCTTGGTATCTGTTTGGGGATGCAGTTGGCTGTGATTGAGTTTGCACGATATGTCGCGGGTTTGACCGACGCCAACAGCACCGAGTTTGATCCAGTCTCGCCCCACCCAGTCGTGGCATTGATTACAGAGTGGCTGGATCGGGAAGGGCGTATTGAAAAACGCGATGAGCAATCCGATTTGGGAGGCACCATGCGTAAAGGTGCGCAAAAATGTCCAGTCAAAGCGGATACGTTGGCCCATAAGATTTACGGTCTGCAGGTCAACGAGCGCCATCGCCATCGCTATGAGGTCAATAACGTTTACGTTCCGCGTCTCGAAGAGGCCGGTTTGGTGATTAGTGCCAGAACGCCAACTGAAAATCTACCTGAAATGATGGAGCTTCCCAACCATCCTTGGTTCGTGGGTGTGCAGTTTCACCCAGAGTTCACCTCCACGCCGCGTGATGGCCATCCGCTGTTCACTAGCTACATTCAAGCGGCCTTGGCGCATCAGACACAACGCAAAGGGTCCTGATGAAGCTGTGCGGATTTGATATCGGTCTGGAGAAGCCTTTTTTTCTGATCGCAGGTCCCTGTGTGATCGAGTCTCGACAGATGGCGTTTGACACGGCGGGGCAGCTGCTTGAAATCACCAAGGCATTGGGTATCCCGTTTATTTATAAAAGCTCGTTTGACAAAGCGAATCGCAGTTCCGGGACGTCCTATCGTGGGCCGGGTATGGATGAGGGCTTGCAGATCTTGGCCGATGTGCGCGCCGCGTTAAAGGTGCCGGTGCTCACCGACGTGCACGATAAAGATCAAGTTTCTGAAGTGGCGGCGATCGTTGATGTATTACAGACGCCTGCATTCTTGTGTCGACAAACCGATTTCATTGAGGCCTGTGCCGCGAGCGGCAAGCCAGTCAATATCAAAAAAGGACAATTTCTTGCGCCCCATGACATGGTGCAGGTCGTCGACAAAGCCCGCCATGCTGCGCGCGCGGCGGGTGTTGCCGAAGACATCATGGTGTGCGAGCGCGGAGTTTCTTTCGGATATAACAATCTTGTCTCGGATATGCGTTCGCTGGCAATCATGCGTGAAACCCAATGCCCCGTGGTATTTGATGCGACACATTCGGTTCAGTTGCCTGGCGGTCAGGGGAGTTCTTCAGGTGGACAGAGAGAGTTTGTGCCAGTCTTGGCGCGTGCAGCCGTGGCAGCAGGGGTAAGTGGTCTTTTTATGGAAACGCATCCGGACCCTTCGAAAGCATTGTCCGATGGGCCAAATGCCGTGCCGCTTGCGAAAATGAAAGCGCTGCTCGAGACGTTGCTAGACATTGATCGCGTGGTCAAGCGAAAAGGGTTTTTAGAAACCCAGTTTGCCTAGTACTGCTTATTATGATTGACTTGCAAAATTATTGAATATTTTTATCTTTCAGGAACTAGAGAAATGAGTGCAATCGTAGATATCATTGGTCGTGAAATCCTTGATTCGCGCGGGAACCCGACAGTTGAGTGCGATGTCTTGCTTGAGTCGGGTGCCATGGGTCGTGCGGCAGTGCCTTCGGGCGCTTCGACTGGTAGTCGCGAGGCAATCGAATTGCGTGACGGTGATAAGTCGCGCTACCTAGGTAAAGGCGTCTTGCGCGCAGTTGAAAACCTCAACACAGAAGTTTCTGAAGCCTTAATGGGTCTGGACGCACAAGAGCAGACCTTTCTTGACCGCACGCTCATTGAGTTAGACGGCACCGAAGGCAAGTCGCGCTTGGGGGCGAATGCCATCTTGGCCGCTAGTATGGCTGTAGCCCGCGCTGCAGCCGACGAGTCTGGCCTATCTCTTTACCGCTATTTTGGTGGCAGTGGCCCGATGAGTATGCCTGTGCCGATGATGAACGTTATCAATGGCGGAGCACACGCTAACAATACGCTTGATATGCAAGAGTTGATGATCTTGCCGATTGGGGCGACCAGCTTTCGTGAAGCGCTGCGTATGGGCGCTGAAACATTCCATGCACTCAAGAAAATTATCAACGATCAGGGCATGTCGACCGCCGTCGGTGACGAAGGTGGCTTTGCGCCCAACGTCCCTAACCACGAAGCGGCTATCCAACTGATTTTGCGCGCAATTGAAAGCGCGGGTTACGAGCCTGGTACTCAAATTGCGCTCGGCCTGGATTGCGCCGCATCTGAATTCTATAAAGACGGCAAGTACACCTTGCATGGCGAGGGTGGGATTTCCCTGTCATCCAAAGACCTCACCAGTCTGTTGGCCACTTGGTGCGATAAATATCCAATTATCTCAATCGAAGATGGTATGGCCGAAAACGACTGGGATGGTTGGAAGTACCTGACAGAACAATTAGGTCGTAAGGTTCAGTTGGTTGGCGACGATTTGTTCGTGACGAATACTAAAATTTTGAAGCAAGGCATCGATCAGAATATTGCGAATTCGATTTTGATCAAGATCAACCAAATTGGCACCTTAACTGAAACCTTTGCAGCGATTGAAATGGCCAAGCGTGCTGGCTACACCGCCGTAGTCTCGCACCGTTCGGGTGAAACGGAAGATTCGACGATTGCGGATATCGCGGTAGCGACCAATGCGATGCAGATCAAAACGGGTTCGCTCTCCCGCTCTGATCGCATGGCTAAGTACAATCAATTGTTGCGGATTGAAGAAGAGTTGGCCGAGGTGGCAACCTATCCCGGGCGCGACGCCTTCTACAATCTGCGGTAAAACCGGATTGCTGCAGTCGATGACTGCGGTGAGACACTGAGGTGCTATGCGTCTTTTGTTTGTCGGATTGTTATTGCTGACCAGCCTGATCCAATATCCCTTGTGGATGGGTTGGGGTGGTTGGTTTGACGTCTGGGACTTGCAGATGAAAGTCTCTGATCAACGCACGGTGAATGACGGTCTAGCTGGCCGTAACAAAGCCTTGACCGCTGAGATCGAAGATCTGCGAACCGGTACCGAGGCTGCAGAAGAGCGCGCACGCTCCGAGTTAAGTATGCTCAAGCAGGGCGAGGTGTTTGTGCAGGTGCTGCCCCCGGGGGTTAAACCGCCTGAAGTCAAGGGGTCGCCACCGCCTGCAGGAGCCAAGCCCCCACCGCGTTAAATGCTGCGTGCTAGTCAGGCAGGTCGCTGTGCATCAACACTTTGTACTCCACGACGATAGGAATCAGCCCTGAGGCGCGCGCTGCCTTAAGCAGACGCGTGTGCACCCCTTGTGGCATGGCGCTTAACTCGCCCATCATCTTGATAGCCGTCCTGAGCCAGGGTTGTTTAGGCACATATAAATAGGTGAGCCTGAGGTGTAACACTGCATCAGTGGGTTGCCCTGGAGGAGGGGGGGTGAGTAAGGTGCCATGGTCGTGGGTCTGCGGTACGCGTGCATGCGGCAGGACCTCGACTGAATAAGGTGCCAGACCATGAAGTCGGGTCAACCTAGCATGCTGATGCTGGGCTGCTTTGCTGGCGTAAGTTGGTCGTAGTCCTCGAATAAGCACTGGGCGCCAGTGCTCCGGGTTTGCGCGCGTGACAGCGGCTACTCGGGCGGTTTCCTGGAGTGCCAGGCTAATCAGATGTCGGGTTTGATGCGCTTGCGTAAGCTCTAAGCAGAGTCCGGCGAAAAACAACACGGCTAAGAGACCAAATGCCGTTTCGATGAGTGTGGCGCCCCCCTGTGACGTCCCTAATAGCTGATCGTTGTTTTGCATCGACAGTAGTATTTATCTTTATTGTTCTTATGTCGATTCGTGGAAGTTCGCATGCTTAGGCTCGGGTAAAATTAAGTAACTTTTTTGAGGATAAGTAATGATTTCGCCCACTGCCGCTTTCCCTTACATTCCTGGCACCCGTTTGTTGCACTCGCCTGGCCCGTCGAATGTGCCGAAAGCCGTGTTGGATGCGATGACGAATCAGCCGATGGACATGGGTGACCCACGCGTAGATGCTTGTATTGATGCGTGCGAAGAAGGCTTGAAGGCGTTGCTTAACGCGCCGTCTGCTGAAGTGTTCATGTATGCGGCAAATGGCCATGGTGTCTGGGAAGCCATGATCGTCAACTTATTAGCGCCCGGACAAAAAGTTCTTATTCCCGGTACAGGTCACTTTTCTGATTCGTGGGCCTTGATGGCTGAGGCGATGGGCGCTGTGGTGTTGCGCACGCCTTATCACGAGGGATATCCGATCGATCCGGTGGCCGTGCAAGACGCACTGCGTGCTGATACTAAACATGAAATCGTTGCCGTCTTTACTGTGCATACGGATACAGCCAGCAGTACGACAAACGATGTGTTGGCGCTGCGACAAGCCATGGACGCGACTAAGCACCCAGCCCTCTTTGTGGTGGATGTTGTAGCGTCTCTTGGTGTTGTTCCGTTTGAAATGGAAAAGTGGGGTGTGAACGCTGTCATGGGCGCCTCGCAAAAAGGGCTGATGGTTCCTCCTGGTGTTGGATTTTGCGCTGCTGATGTAAAAGCGATGAAAGTGTGCGCAGCAAATCCTGCCCCACGTTTTTACTGGGACTGGTTGCGTCGTCGCAAAGGTCCTTCCTATAGCCGTTTTTGTGGCACACCGCCCCAGAACTTATTGTTCGGCATGCAGGCATCGTTTGGATTGCTTGCTAAGGAAGGTGTGGCAAATGTCCATGCGCGTCATGCGCGTTTGGCAGGTGCTGTGCACGCGGCTGTACAGTCGTGGTCTGAAGCGGGTAATCTGCAGTTTCTGTCTCGTGTTCCGCAAGCGCGTGCTTTGTCGGTGACGGCGGTTCTCGTCAAACCCGGGATTGATCCTGAACTTATTCGCAAAATAGCACGCGACAAGTTCCAGGTAATGATTGCTGGCGGGCTCGGGCCTTTTGCTGGGCGTGTGTTTCGTATCGGTCACCTCGGTGACCTGAACTCAGCCATGATCCTCGGCTGTTTGTCTGGTGTTGAGGCAGCAATGCAAACCATCGGAATTGACGTGGGTGAGCGCGGAGTTCGTAGCGCAGTGGAGTACCTCGCACGTGAGCCGGAATAATAGGCGTGTTAGTCAATAGACTACTCGCTGCTACTTTCTTAAGTTTGATTGC
>CANFEI010000101.1 GCA_947445495.1 Alcaligenaceae bacterium | reverse complement strand
CGTGATCTGATCGGACACGCGTTGGCAATCTGCCCCTCCGCTTTTGACTATAAGAATGTCGAAGCACAACGCTCGATGTACAACACGCCCCCGACGTACGCAATCTACATCGCTGGGCTGGTGTTTAAGTGGCTTAAGCAGCAAGGCGGTTTAGCGGCGATCGAACAAAAAAACATTCTGAAGGCGCGCACGCTGTATGATTATTTTGATCACAGTACTTTTTACACCTTGCCTATACATCCTTCGGTGCGCTCGCGGATGAATGTGCCGTTCTTCTTGCGCAATACGTCGCTGGACGGCGCTTTTTTAAAGGGTGCCCAGGAACGGGGCTTGATGCAGTTGAAAGGACACAAAAGTGTCGGTGGGATGCGCGCATCGATCTATAACGCGATGCCATTGGAGGGCGTACTGGCCCTCATAGACTATCTTAAGGATTTTGAACGCACACATGGATAAGTCACTGCAAGACCAGTTGCTGCCGCTGCGCCAACGTATCGATCAGATTGATGCTGAAATCCTAGATTTATTGAACCGTCGCGCCTTGACAGCGCAAGAGGTCGGTGAGATCAAGCATAAGCATAACGCGACAGGCCCCGTGTTGCGTCCCGAGCGAGAGTCTCAAGTCATTCGTCAATTGCAAGAGCTCAATCGCGGACCTTTTCCAACCGAGGGTGTTGCCTCTGTTTGGACTGCAATCATTTCTTCTTGCCGCTCGCTTGAGCAATCGCTGACGGTTGCGTTTCTTGGCCCCGCAGGTTCATTCTCCGAGCAAGCTGCGTTTGAACACTTCGGTCGTGCCGTGATTGGTTTACCCTGCGCGTCATTTGACGAGGTGTTTCGTTCGGTGGAAGGTGGCGCCGCACAAGTCGGGATGGTGCCAGTCGAAAATTCCACCGAAGGCGCTGTGAACCGCAGCCTAGATTTGTTGCTGGGTTCGCCTGTCAAAATTTTAGGTGAACGTTCTATCTTGATTCGTCATTGCTTGTTGTCCAAATCGGGTGACATGAAAAACATCACCAAAATCATGGCGCATCCACAGGCGCTCGCGCAATGTCAAAATTGGCTGAATCGCGAACACCCAAGCATTGCCCGAGAATCTGTATCAAGCAACTCAGAAGCAGCGAGGCTTGCCTCTCTGGATCCAAACTGTGCGGCGATTGCAAGTGATATCGCTGCGCAAGCTTGGGGCCTAAAGATCATTGCGCAAGGTATTCAAGACGATTCGCAAAATCGCACGCGCTTTTTAGCAATCGGACATATTGAAAACCTGCCGAGTGGTCACGATAAGACCAGTTTGATTCTCGCTGTACCTAATCGTGCGGGGGCTGTCTATCAGATGCTCGCGCCTTTATCTGAGCATGGCGTGTCGATGACACGACTTGAATCACGACCGGCGCGTAACGGTCAATGGGAATATTATTTCTATGTCGATGTCGAAGGGCATGCGCACGATGAACGTGTAAAGAAAGCGCTGGCTGTTCTCGCTTCGCATTGTGCGTTTTTCAAGCTCTTGGGTTCCTATCCCGCACAGTCATAGCCTTGTCGTGCGGATGGTGGTTTAGGTGTTGCGCTGTATGTTCTTGTTTTCCCTTCTTGCGGTTCCTTCCTTGAACTAGTTTTGTTGGTGCAATATATGTCTTCAAAAGATTCAGTGTTAAAGGCGCCTACTCACATTGCTGCCATCGCACCCTATCAGGCTGGCAAGCCCATTGAAGAGCTCGCGCGCGAATTTGGCCTCGATGCGTCAAAGATTGTGAAACTCGCGTCAAACGAAAACCCTTTGGGAATGCCCGAGTCTGCAAAGCAGGCATTGAATGCTGCCGTTGCAAATCTTGGTCGTTACCCTGATCCTGCGGGCTTTGATTTAAAGAAAACGATTTCGCAACGTTTTGGTGTTGATCAGGGGTGGCTTACGCTAGGCAATGGCTCAAATGACATTCTCGAGCTTGTTGCTTCGGCGTTGATTGAACCGGGCAGCGCGGTGGTGTATTCGCAATTTGCTTTTGTGGTCTATCGTTTGGCCACTCAGGCTCGAGGCGCTAAACACATCGTCGTGCTGGCCAAAGAATATGGCCATGATCTGCCAGCCATGCTTGAGGCGATTACCCCCGAGACAAAAATTGTGTATGTGGCGAACCCGAATAACCCGACCGGTACCTATTTGTCCGTTGACGCGATTGAGTCTTTCCTGGCCAGTGTGGCGGCGCGCCACGGCACGCGTGTGACCGTTGTCTTGGATGAGGCGTATAACGAATTCCTCGAGCCCGCGCTGCGCGTCGATGGCGTGGCGCTCGTTAAGCGCTATCCGAATTTGATCGTATCGCGTAGTTTTTCAAAAGCCTATGGTTTGGCCGGTTTGCGCGTCGGATTTGCGATGGCGCAACCTGTACTGACAGATCTATTGAATCGCGTGCGACAGCCTTTTAATGTGAACTCGCTGGCGCAAGCCGCAGCGATTGCAGCGCTCAACGACAAAGAATTTTTGGCTAAAAGTTTTGCTGTCAATCGCGATGGTAAAAAACAGTTGCAGCAGGGTTTCGAAAGACTTGCTTTGCAGTTTGTCCCCAGTTACGCCAATTTTGTATTGGTAAAAGTTGGTGATGCAGCCCGAATCAATCTTGAACTGCTCAAGCGCGGCGTCATCGTGCGTCCAGTAGCCGGTGATGGTTTGCCTGAGTGGTTGCGTGTTTCAATTGGTTTGCCTCATGAGAACCAGATATTTCTGGATGCATTGACAGCCGTATTGAAAGCGGTGCCCGGGCCATGACAAAGCTAAAAATTGGCACGCTGGCAGTGGTGGGCGTTGGCTTAATAGGTGGCTCGTTTGCCGCTGCCTTGCGTCGTGCTGGCGGCGTTGATCGTATTCTTGGTGCTGGGCGTCGTCCTGAAACGCTCGCGCAGGCGGTCGCCTTAGGTTTGATTGACGAGGCCGTGACCCTCAAAGAAGCTGCTGCACGTGCGGATTTAATTTTTATCGCAGCACCTGTTGGTGCATTTGAAGCGATTTTTTCTGAGATCGCTCCTCATCTTGGCGCTAAAACCATTGTGACCGATGGAGGCAGCACAAAGCGTAATGTGATCGAGGCCGCACGGTCTGGCTTGGGTCCGCGCGTGGCACAGTTTGTTCCGGGCCATCCGATGGCGGGTTCGCACGAAAAAGGACCGGAAGCAGCCGACCCAGATTTGTACGTGGGCCGTCGGGTGATGCTCACCCCGCTTGTCGAAAATCATCCAGAGGATGTCGCCCTGGTTCAGGCCATATGGCAGCGGTGTGGCGCAAACGTGGTGTGTATTGATTCCAATCAGCACGACGGTGTGGTCGCTGCGGTGAGCCATTTGCCCCATTGGGTTGCAGCGTTGTTTATGGAATACATCACGGGTGGCGATGACGCGACCTTAAAACTTGAAACGGCTGGATCAGGGTTCAGAGACTTTACGCGTGTCGCGCAGGGCTCACCCGAAATGTGGCGCGATATATTTGTTGCGAACCGCGATGCCATGCTCACTGAGCTCGCTTCCTTGCGTCAGGTTATGGATCGTGCCGAGCATGCCTTGCGTGAACACGACGCTGTCTGGCTTGAAGAGATGCTTGCTCGCGCGGCTCGGGCGCGTGCGGATTGGCCGGGCAATTTGAAATGAGCATGGCCTCTAGTCTTGAACTAAGGCACGGAGTCACGGCCCGAGGCAGCGTGAACTTACCGGGATCAAAAAGTATTTCGAATCGCGTGTTGTTATTGTCGGCACTCGCGACCGGCAGCACACGTATCGACGGTTTACTGCAATCGGACGACACCAGCGTTATGTTGACGGCACTGCGCGAGCTGGGCGTGCAGATTGGCACGCATGCGACGGACTCCGTGACAGTTCAGGGCGTAGCGCGCTTTCCCGTTGAGCGGGCCGAACTCTTCATGGGAAACGCCGGCACGGCGATCCGCCCCTTGACGGCGGCACTCGCCATGATGGGTGGCCATTACACCTTGTCTGGTGTACCCCGCATGCACGAACGCCCGATTGGTGATTTGGTAGATGGTTTACGTGGGATGGGGGCTTGCCTCAGCTATCTTGGGCAGGACGGCTATCCACCCTTAAAAATTGAACCGGCCGGCACGCTATTGGATCGGGTCGCTGTACAAGGTTCCGTCTCTAGTCAATTTTTAACTGCCGTGTTGATGGCAGCGCCGCTCGCTGTTGCGCGTTCCGGCAAGGCGTTGGTCATTGACGTCGTCGGCGAGTTGATCTCCAAGCCCTATATTGAGATCACCCTCAATTTGATGGCACGCTTTGGTGTGACCGTGGAGCGTCATGGTTGGCAGCAGTTTGTTGTGCCTGTCGGCTCAGCCTATCGCTCACCCCAACAAATCCATGTAGAAGGCGATGCGTCGTCTGCCTCATACTTTTTGGCGCTTGGTGCCATCGGGGGTGGGCCAGTCAGCATCAATGGTGTCGGGGCGCAAAGCATACAGGGCGATGTCGCGTTTGCTGACACCATTGAAGCGATGGGTGCGCAGGTCAAGCGCGATGCCGCCTCGATCGAAGTGATTGGCGTTCAAGTGGCACGCGGAGAGAAACTCAATGCCTTTGATGCCGACTTTAATTTGATTCCCGATGCGGCCATGACGGCGGCAGCACTTGCCTTGTTTGCGGACGGTCCCTGCACCTTGCGAAATATCGGTAGCTGGCGCGTGAAGGAAACGGATCGTATCGAGGCGATGCAAACCGAGTTGCGCAAGCTTGGCGCGCAGGTCGAGAGCGGCCCGGACTGGTTACGCGTGTGGCCTATTGCTTCGGGTGGTTGGCAGGATGCACGTATCGATACCTATGAAGATCATCGCATGGCGATGTGTTTTTCGCTTGCGGCCTTTGGTCAAAGCCGAGTCACCATTCTGGATCCCGGTTGCGTGAGCAAGACGTTTCCGACTTACTTCGACGTGTACGGCAGCCTGATTTCATGAGTTCAGCCATCCCGGTTATCACGATTGATGGGCCAACGGCTTCGGGTAAAGGTACCGTGGCGCAGCGTGTGGCCTCAGCGCTCGGTTGGGGCGTGCTTGATAGCGGGGCGCTTTATCGGCTGACGGCACTAGCCGTGCAGCAGCAAGCGATCGATCCAGAGAACGAAACAGCTGTCGCCGACCTAGCAGCAACGCTGGATGTTCAGTTCCGACCCAATGAGATTCTGCTTGGTGGTCAAGAAGTGTCGGCGGTCATCCGGCAAGAGCATGTTGGCAATCTGGCATCACGACTTGCCCCTAATCCTAAGTTACGCGCAGCGCTATTGAGTCGTCAGCGAGCGTTTCGCCTGGCTCCGGGGCTTGTGGCGGATGGCAGAGATATGGGAAGCATCGTTTTTCCAGACGCCCAGATAAAAATATTCTTAATTGCCGACGTACAAGGGCGTGCGCAGCGACGTGCTAAGCAGTTGATCGAAAAGGGAATTTCTGCTAATCTACAAGACCTTCTTGCAGATATGCGTGCCCGCGATGCCCGAGATACTCAACGTTCGGTCGCGCCACTCATCGCAGCAAAGGACGCACACGTGGTGGATTCGTCGATGCTGACGATTGATCAAACGGTGCAAAGTGTCCTTGACCTCTGGTCAAGATTTTTATCCCATCCACCCAGCTCGGGTGCGTAACCGGCTCCAAAGGCCATCTGGACTT
>CANFEI010000100.1 GCA_947445495.1 Alcaligenaceae bacterium | reverse complement strand
AGGTATTAACTACATCATGGGTGTACCTGGATCGGACGATATCATGCTGGGATATCAAAGCACCTCGTTTCACGATGCCTTGTATATACGGCGAGTATTGGGCAAACGACCTGCACCAGAATTCGAAGCGTGGTTGAAGAAGATGGGCGTGACGGACGAGCGCGGCGATCTTCTTCGTCACGCAGATGTGCAGGCATTGTTGAAATTTGAAGGAATCTGAGATGACCGAGTACAAATTAGCACCGGATCAATCTTCATTTTTAGAAGCGACGCCAGCATGGTCGGCCCTGAAGGAATTTACTCGAGCTAGGATAGCGCTTGGACGCACAGGGGTGAGTCTTCCGACAAACGAACTTCTTGAATTTCGACTCGCTCACGCCAGAGCGCGCGACGCAGTGCATGAAGCGCTCGATGTAGAAGCGCTCACGCAGGGGTTGGTTCACATGGGAATTGATCCTATCGCTGTCTCGAGCAGAGCCGAAAACAGAGAGCACTATCTGTTACGACCAGATTTGGGTCGTCGCCTCTCGGACATGGGCATTCGCACTTTGGAAGAGTCGATCTGTCAATCGCGCGTCTCGCCCTGCGTGATAGCATTTGTTGTTGCGGATGGGCTCTCGGCGAGAGCAGTTCAAACGCATGCTTTGCCGACGCTCAAGGCATTGCAGGCCCTCGGGCTGCAGCTCGATACCTCGGCGTTCATACTGGCTACGCAGGCGCGCGTGGCGCTTGGCGATGAGATCGGTGAGGTCTTGGGCGCTGAGATAACAGTTGTTTTGATTGGCGAGAGGCCAGGCTTGTCGGCCCCTGACAGCATGGGAATCTATATGACCTGGCATCCGAGGGTTGGACGCAACGACTCTGAACGCAACTGTATATCAAACATCCGACCCGAAGGTTTGAGCTATGCTGGTGCAGCGCAGAAACTTGCCTGGTTAATTGCGCAAGCAAGAGTTATTGGTAAAACTGGCGTGGATTTAAAAGAAGCGTCTGAATATGAAACAGATACGATGAGGATACAAAAATGAGTCAATCTTGGCGGAATGATGGGGATACAAAGCGTGGGGTCGTGGCGTTCTGCAAGTCATTTGTAGCGACCTACGCCCTAAAAATATGCGCGCTGATCGGTATGTTTTTGGTGTCCGGCCTCGCACAGGCTGCTTGGCCAGACAAGCCGGTTGCATTTATTGTGCCGTTTCCTCCTGGAGGGCCAGTAGACACGACGGCACGTCTTACGACTGTGCCGTTATCCCAGTTGTGGTCAGTCGCTACGCCCATTGATAACAAGGCAGGCGCGGGGGGGATTGTCGGTGCGCAAGCCGCCGCTAAGGCCGCGCCCGATGGTTACACTTTTTTCTTTGCTGCCATCCATCACGCGGTGCTACCGAGCTTGAAGAAAAGTTTGAGCTATGACATTCAGAAAGACTTCGTGCCTGTGGGGATGGCCGCGAGGTTTCCGATCGTGCTTGTGGTGCATCCTTCTCTGCCTGTTAAGTCAGTCGCAGAGTTGATTGCCTACGCGAAAGCGAATCCAGGCAAACTCTCTTATAGCTCCTCGGGTACGGGCGGTGGTACGCATCTCGCGGGTGAACTATTCAATAGTCTTGCTGGTACAAAAATGCAGCACATTCCGTATAAAGGAAGTGCTCCAGCTATGCAGGATTTGGTTGGTGGGCAGGTGCAATTGATGTTCGCTGACGGCCCCTCGGCATTGCCCTTTATCAAGGCAGGAAAAATTAGAGCGCTTGGTGTCGGTAATCCTGAGACTTCAAAGTTTTTCCCTGAGATCCCCGCGATTTCCGCCGCAGGTCTGTCAGGCTATGAAGCGTACTCTTGGACGGGTTTGGTGGCGCCGGCTGGCACGCCAGTCGATATTATTAAGCGCGTCAACGCCGATATGGTGCGGGTCTTGTCTGATCCAAAAACAGTGGCAGCCTTGATGGCCGCTGGTGCAGAGCCAGCGCCCGGGTCACCCGAGCAATTCAAAACGTTTTTGGCAAATGAATTGAAGAAGTGGAGCGAAACGATAAAGAGTGCGAATATCGTGGCAGACTGACCGCCATCAGTTGACAGTCGAGTCTCGCATGGCGATCCTCTCGAAATCATCAGACAGAACGGAGCAACGTCCTGTCTGATGCGTTCAGATGATCGCCTTATCGCTTAGTCAGGATAAATTTTCCCTTTTGTCACGACGCCTTCCCACATTTTGTATTCACTATTGATCTGTTTTTCAAGATCTTTAGCATTGCCTTTGTCGATCGTGTAGCCAGCCGCCACGGCAGAATCCGTAAACCCTTTACTTGTCTTCGCGGCTTCGACAGCTTTGGTGAGTTTTGCGACCACATCAGCAGGTAGGCCTTTAGGCCCGATGACGGCAAACCATCCCAATACCTCGTAGTCGGCGATCCCAGCTTCGATCATTGTGGGTACTGTGGGTACGCTTGGGTTGCGAGTCTTTGATGTGACGGCGAGTGCACGTGCTCTGCCGCTTTCAACGAAGGCCTTGCCCGTACCAACAATATCAAACATGAACGTCACCTTGCCACTAATCACATCGACCATCGCCGGAGCGTTACCCTTGTAGGGGATGTGGAGCATTTGGGTGTTGGTGGATTGTTTGAGTAGTTCGGCGGACAAGTGGTTTGAACCACCGAAGCCGGCAGAGCCAAAGGTGACTTTGTCCGGATTTTGCCGGGCGTACTCGACCAGCTCTTTGACTGTCTTAACGTTTGTTTGGGATCCAACGAGGAGCATGTTGGTATAGCTGAGGATGGGACTAATCAGCGTGAAGTCTTTGCGTGGGTCGAAAAGCTTGCTCCGTTGAACAATCGGTGAAATAGTCAGACTAGGACTAGCGACGTAATTGAGCGTGTAACCGTCAGGCGCTGATTTTGCCGTTGCGTCGGCACCGATCATGCCGCTCGCACCGGCACGGTTCTCTACGATGACCGATTGATTAAGCTGTTCACCTAAGAATTTTGCGAAGACGCGACCCGAGACATCCACGGGCCCACCTGGCGGGTAAGCGACGATTAGTTTGATTGGACGTTCAGGCCAATTCGCCTGCGCATTTGCGGCGGTGCCAGCCACGCCCGCTAGTAGCGTTACGCCGATTGCGCCGAGCACGCGAGCGATTTTTTTTGTAGTGAATGTTTTCATAGAGTCTCCGAAGTATATGTTGTCGTTATCTACGCACACTAACAGGGTGCGTAGTCAGTGTTAGTTAATTTTGGCGCCAGAGTCTTTCACAGCTTTATTCCACATCTGCAGCTCCGCCTCGATGTGTTTGCCAAACTCGGCAGGGGTCGAGCCCACCATTTGATAGCCGTTTGACCCAAGTTGCTCGCGGATCTTTGGATCTTGTGCGATCTCAGTGAGCGCTTTGTTCAGACGATCAATCGCTGCTGTGGGCGTGCCTGCGGGCGCCAAAATACCGTACCAGACATTCACTTCAAAGCCCGGTAAGGTTTCGGCAACGGTCGGCACGTTAGGGAGGATTTCTGTGCGCTTGGCGCCTGTCACAGCGATCGCCTTGAGCTTGCCGGCTTTGACCTGCTGATAGGAAGTGGAAATGCTATCAAACATCAGGGAAACTTCACCACCAAGCATCGCGATCACGGCTGGCCCACTGCCTTTGTAAGGAATGTGAACCATTTTTGTGCCGGTCTGGCTCTTGAAGACTTCGACAGCTAGGTGACTCGTATTTCCATTGCCGGCCGATGCATAGGATAGTTTGTCTGGATTTGCTTTGGCGTAGGCGATGAGTTCAGGAATGGTATTGACCGGCGTGGATAGGGGCGCCGCAACAAGCAAAGGCAGCGTTGCAACAAGAGAAACGGGTGCGAAGTCTTTGCGGGTGTTGTACGGCAGGGAGGGATAGAGCGCGTCGTTGATGGCGTGAGCAGTCAGCACCATCAAGATCGTGTTGCCGTCAGGCTTAGCGCGCGCCAGAGCTTGTGTTGCGATGGTGCCGCCAGCACCCGCTTTGTAATCTAAAACAATTGTTTGGCCGAGTTTCTTTTGTAGCTCGGGAAGTATCGGCCTAGCCAACATGTCAGCGCTACCGCCAGGTGGGTAGGGGATAATCAGCGTGATGGGTTGGTTACTCGTTGTTTGTGCTTGTGCGGCGCAACCGACAAACACGGCGAGTGCAGCAAAAGCTGTTTTGGCTGAGGCCAGGATTGTTGTTTTCATGATGTTTTCTCCTGATTAAAAAAAACGGCGCCATAAGCGCCGTTTCAACTGCAACGCGTATGGCGATCCATGCTATTTATCGTACACAGGCTTGCCTTGTGCGTTACGACGAATCACCGACAGCTTAGACGATGCTTTGATGGGTGCGCCAGTCTTTTGCTTAAGGGTTTCCATGGATAAGCCTTCAACTATTGCACGAACTTCGAAGCCGTCTGGCGTGATGTCAATGATGGCGAGATCGGTATAGACCTGATTCACAACGCCTGCGCCCGTCAAAGGATACGTGCAGGCTTGCATGAGCTTCGGCGTCTGATCCTTCGCCACATGTTCCATCATGATAATCACATTCCGAGCCCCAACCGCGAGATCCATCGCGCCGCCGATGGCCGCGATAGCATCCGGCCCAGAGGTAATCCAGTTAGCCAGATCACCGTTCACAGCGACTTGAAAACCACCCAGTACTGAGTAGTCCAGATGGCCGCCACGCATCATCGCAAAGGATACGGTGTGCTCGGTGATGGAGGCCCCAGCCATCAGGGTGACGGGCGTACGACTTGCATTGATGATATCCAGATCGATCTCATCGCCCACCGAGGCGCGACCCATCCCCAAAATACCGTTTTCGCTGTGAAGCAATATTTCCCTGTCCTCAGGAAGGTAGTCTGCAACCTGCGTGGGCATGCCGATCCCCAGATTGACGACAGAGCCGTCCGGGAAGTCGTGGGCGACGAGATAAGCGATCTCTCCGCGCCCAAGCGGCTTGAAGGTGCTGTGTGAAGTGCTACTTGCTAGGTTACTCATCGCTCCCCTCCGATCGCTACGACTGCTTGAACAAAAATGCCTGGGGTCATCACATATTCAGGGGCGAGATCGCCCAAAGGAACAATGCGATTGACCTGAGCGATGGAATGTTTCGCCGCCATGCACATCACGGGCCCAAAATTTCGGGCGGCCCAGCGATACGTCAGGTTGCCCCAGCGGTCACCGAGATTGGCGCGCACTAAAGCAAAGTCTCCCGATAAAGGTTGCTCCATGATGTAGCCCTTTCCGTTGATGACGCGTTGCTCCTTACCCTCTGCGATCAAGGTGCCGTAGCCAGTCGGGGTGAAGAAAGGCCCAAGCCCAGCGCCTGCAGCACGCAAGCGTTCTGCCAGCGTGCCTTGCGGCATACATTCGAGCTCCACTTGACCTGCACGGTATGCGTTGGCAAATACATCGGAGTGCGCGGGCCGAGGATGCGAGCACACCACCTTGCGCACACGGCCTGCCTTGATGAGTCCGGCAATGCCAGTCTCGTGCGTGCCTGCGTTGTTGCTGATGATAGTAAGCTCGCGTAACCCCTTGTCCATGATGGCACTCATGAGTTCAAAAGGGATGCCTGCATCGCCAAAGCCGCTCACCATGACGGAGGCGCCGTCTTGAATCGGTGCAATCGCCTCTTGCAGGGACTGCTTAACCTTGTCCAGCATACTTACTCCATT
>CANFEI010000099.1 GCA_947445495.1 Alcaligenaceae bacterium | reverse complement strand
TTAACACGGTAGGGCGTTGCATAGCCGCATAGCGCAGACTGCTTATTGATAAAAAAACCGCGCCCGAGCGCGGTTTTTTTCATCTGGGGCTAATTCCCCTAGGGCCTTAAGGGTATATCCTAGTAAATTAGTCGGGAATTAGTTATACTTGAGTTGTTTAGTCGGGTAAGCCAATTATTTGCCACGTTTCTTTATTAAGGATTTCGTCATGAGGCTCACTACAAAAGGACGATTTGCGGTTACCGCCATGATTGATCTGGCCATGCGCCAGCAAAGCGGTCCGGTCACGCTGTCTGCAATCAGCCAGCGCCAGAATATCTCCCTATCGTATTTAGAACAATTGTTTGGCAAGCTGCGCCGCCACGAACTCGTGGAAAGCGTGCGCGGACCTGGCGGCGGTTATACGCTCGCTCGCTTAGGACGCACCATTACGGTCGCGGACATCATTTTTGCAGTAGATGAGCCCATCGACGCCACAAACTGCGGCGGCAAGACGGACTGTGCGAACGGTACAGATGGCAAACCAGGCATCTGTATGACGCATGAGCTCTGGTCCACGCTCAATCGCAAAATGGTTGATTTTTTAGATTCCGTTTCGTTACAAGATCTCGTTGATCAACAGCGAGTACGGCAACTGCAAGAAGCCAACCAAGCTGCTGGCGTCCGCGTAAACGTCGTGGGTTCCAGTGCATCGACGGTCAAGCAGCCAGCGCCAGCGACAGCCTAACGCTTAGAGCGAAATTTGATCGCAATAGTCAGCGCTTAACGATTTCAGATTCAGGATTCACATATGTCAATGCGTCCCATTTACTTTGATTACTCGGCCACCACGCCTGTCGATCCCCGTGTGGTCGACAAAATGGTTCCCTGGTTGTACGAGCGCGCAGGTAACCCTGCCTCGCGCAGCCACGCCTATGGTTGGGAAGCCGAAGAGGCCGTCGAGCACGCGCGTGTACAGGTCGCATCGCTGGTCAACGCCGACCCGCGCGAGATCGTCTGGACTTCTGGTGCAACCGAGTCAAACAACCTCGCGATTAAAGGCGCTGCAGGTTTTTATGCCGAGCGTGGCAAGCACATCATTACGATTAAAACCGAGCACAAAGCTGTTTTAGATCCCTGCCGCGAACTTGAGCGCCAAGGGTTTGAAGTCACTTACCTCGATGTGCAAGAAGACGGCTTGATCAGTCTTGAGGCCTTCAACGCTGCACTGCGTCCTGATACGGTATTGGTATCGGTGATGTTTGTGAATAACGAAATCGGCGTGATTCAAGACATCGGAACGCTAGGCGAAATCTGCCGCTCTAAAAACATTATTTTCCACGTCGATGCGGCGCAGGCTACTGGCAAGGTTGCTATCGATCTGCAGACACTGAAAGTTGATCTGATGTCGTTTTGTGCGCATAAAACCTACGGTCCAAAGGGAATCGGTGCGCTGTATGTGCGTCGCAAGCCACGGATCCGTATTGAGGCACAAATGCACGGTGGTGGCCATGAGCGCGGCTTCCGTTCGGGCACCTTAGCCACACACCAGATCGTCGGCATGGGCGAAGCCTTTGCGCTGGCGCAAGCTGAAATGGGCACTGAAAACGAGCGCGTTCGCATGTTGCGCGATCGCTTGTGGGCGGGTTTATCGCAGATCGAAGAGGTGTATCTTAATGGTGACCTAGACCACCGCGTGCCGCATAACCTGAACGTCAGCTTTAACTACGTTGAGGGCGAGTCCCTCATCATGGCGATTAAAGAACTCGCTGTGTCGAGCGGCTCGGCTTGCACCTCGGCAAGCTTAGAGCCTTCGTATGTGTTGCGTGCCCTAGGCCGCAATGACGAGCTCGCACACAGTTCGATTCGCTTTACGATCGGGCGCTTTACCACCGAAAAAGATATCGACTTTGCGGTTGAGCTCTTGAAGGCTCGCGTGGGTAAATTGCGCGATATGTCGCCGCTTTGGGAAATGGCCAAAGAGGGTATTGATTTGAATTCTGTTCAGTGGTCTGCACACTGAACCTTACTGCCGGAGAAACAGCATGGCATACAGCGATAAAGTTTTAGATCACTACGAGAACCCCCGCAACGTGGGTGGCTTCGACAAGGGTGACGATCAGGTCGGCACCGGCATGGTCGGTGCGCCCGCCTGTGGCGACGTCATGAAGCTGCAGATTCGTGTCAACAAAGCAGGCATCATCGAAGATGCGCGCTTTAAGACTTACGGCTGCGGTTCAGCGATTGCCTCGAGTTCGCTCGTGACCGAGTGGGTTAAAGGCAAAACACTTGACGAAGCATTGACAATTCGCAATACACAAATTGCCGAAGAGCTTGCTTTGCCTCCGGTCAAGATACACTGTTCTATTCTGGCCGAAGACGCAATTAAAGCTGCGGTCAAAGACTACAAAGACAAGCACACGGGATAATCATGGCCGTCACACTTACGTCGCAGGCAGCCGATCACATCGGCAAATATCTGCAAAAGCGGGGCAGTGGGATTGGGTTGCGCCTAGGTGTTCGCACCACGGGCTGCTCGGGCATGGCGTACAAGCTCGAGTATGTCGACGAAGTGGCTGCCGAAGATCAAGTCTTTGAAAGCTTTGGAGTCAAAGTGTTTATTGATCCTAAAAGTCTGTCATACCTTGACGGTACCGAACTCGATTACGCCCGTGAAGGCTTGAACGAGGGCTTCAAATTCCGTAATCCCAACGAGAAGGCCACCTGCGGTTGCGGTGAATCTTTCACCGTATAACCAGTCGTGAACGCAACGGATCACTTTTCGCTATTTGGGCTGCCACAGGCGTTTGCGATTGATCCACAGGTGCTAGAAGCCGCTTGGAAGCGTGTGGCGATAGCAGTGCACCCCGATCGGTTTGCCTCGGGGTCTGCGGCAGAAAAACGAGTCGCCTTGCAATGGAGCACACGGGCCAATGAGGCGTGGCGCGTCTTGAAGGACCCGTTGTCTCGTGCCCGTTACTTATGCGAACTCGGCGGCGTTGATTTACAAACAGAAACCAATACCGCGATGGCACCTGCTTTTCTGATGCAGCAAATGGAATGGCACGAATCCCTTGACGAGTTGATGGCGCATCCCAACCAACCAGCCTACCAAGCACTCGCCCAGGAATTCGATGCGGCACGCGTTGAGTTCGTGCAGACTTTGACGGATTTGTTTGCGAACAATCAGTTCGAACAGGCTGCGGCACGTGTGCGTGAATGGATGTTTTTAGACAAACTTATTGCGCAACTGAAGCAGACACATGGCGTTATTGCAGATCTCTGAGCCCGGCGAATCGCCAGCTCCTCATCAACGACGCTTAGCCGTCGGGATTGACCTCGGTACCACCCATTCCTTAGTTGCGGCCGTGCGTAGCAGTGTGCCTGAAGTATTGCCAGACGAACAGGGGCGGATGCTAGTGCCTTCAGCCGTTTATTTTGAAGCGGCCGATCGTGTTGTGGTAGGTGTCGATGCGTTGGCCTATCAGAGCGCGCATCCCCTTGATACTTTGGTGTCGATTAAGCGCTTTATGGGAAGATCCCACGCCGAGGCCGCAGCGTCGGATGTGCCGTATGTGTTTATCCCAGACGGACAAAGCCTGAAGATTCAAACGACGCATGCATTGGTGTCCCCGGTGGAAGTCGCGGCACGGATCTTAGATAAGCTGAAATTTCTCGCCGAAGGAACGCTTGGCGACTCGCTCGTTGGTGCGGTGATCACTGTCCCAGCGTATTTTGATGATGCGCAGCGTCAGGCCACGCGCGATGCCGCACGGCTAGCTGGTTTGAACGTTCTGCGTTTGCTCAACGAGCCCACGGCCGCAGCGATCGCCTACGGATTAGATCACGGCTCTGAAGGTGTCTATGCAGTGTATGACTTAGGCGGCGGCACCTTTGACCTCTCGCTGCTGCGTTTGACGCGTGGCGTCTTTGAGGTGATCGCAACCGGCGGTGATACCCGTTTGGGCGGTGATGATTTTGATTCGCTGATCGTGGCGTATTTCACGCGAACATTGTGCTTGAATGATTTGACCCCTGCGTCACGTCGCGCAATGTTAAGTGCGGCGCGTATCTTGCGTGAGGGCCTGACAGATCAGACTGACTTCACAGTCAAGGTGACACTCGGTGCGACCACGCTTGCGCTGTCGTTAACGCGTCAAGCCTTCGAGGCGATGGCGTCCGGTTTAATTGAGCGCACGCTAGACTGTGCGCGGCAGGCGCTCAAAGACGCATCGCTATCCATCAAGGATATAAAGGGTGTTGTGATGGTGGGAGGCGCCACGCGCATGCCTATCGTGCGTCAGTCTGTGGGTACGTTCTTTGGTTCAGAGCCCTTAACCGATCTGAATCCAGACGAGGTTGTCGCCTTGGGCGCTGCCTTGCAGGCCAATCTGCTCGCGGGCAATCGCAACCCCGGCGAAGACTGGCTGCTGTTAGATGTCACACCCCTCACGCTTGGGCTTGAGACCATGGGTGGGTTGGTGGAGCACATCATCCCCCGCAACAGCACCATTCCAGTGGCGCGTGCGCAAGAATTTACAACCTTTAAAGACGGGCAGACCGCCTTGGCGGTGCACGTTGTGCAAGGTGAACGCGATCTCGTCGCGGACTGTCGCTCGCTTGCAAGATTTGAGCTGCGTGGGTTTCCGCCGATGGTTGCGGGATCCGCCAAAATCCGTGTGACCTTCCAAGTGGATGCCGACGGTTTGTTAAGTGTGACGGCGCGCGAGCTCGGCTCGGGGGTCGAGGCGTCTGTTACGGTCAAGCCTTCCTACGGGTTGAGTGATGACGAAGTGGCTCGCATGTTGACCGAAGGGTTAAAGCAGGCGGATTACGATGCGCAGATGCGTATGCTCAAAGAGCAGCAAGTCGATGCGCAACAATTGATTGAATCCGTGCGGGCTGCACTGGCAACCGATTCTGATTTGCTGAGTGCAGCGGACCAAACACGCATTGGTCAGCAATTGCAGTCCACACTTGAGACGGCGAACGGTGATGATGTTGAAAAAATACGTCTTGCCATCAAAGCCCTCGCGGATGCGACCGATGACTTTGCGGCCAAGCGCATGGATCGCAGTATTCGTGCGGCCTTGACCGGAAAATCGCTCGACTCGCTCTAATCGAATTCAATTCACGCGAATATCAATCGCACGTTCATTCATAAGCACGGACCTCGTATGCCAAAGATTACAGTTCTACCCCATCCTGATGTTTGTCCGAATGGTTCGGTCATTCAAGACGCGCCCGTCGGCGAGTCGATTTGTCGGGTTCTGTTAGACAACCATATTGAACTCGAGCACGCTTGCGAGTTGTCGTGTGCGTGTACCACCTGCCATGTGTTGGTCAAAGAAGGGTTCGGTTCCTTGGCTGAAGCGACCGACTCTGAAGAAGATCTTCTCGATCGCGCCTGGGGCTTGTCGACAAGCTCACGTCTGGCTTGTCAGGCGAAAGTTGCACAAGCGGATTTGGTGATTGAGATCCCACGCTACACGATCAATCACGCCAAAGAAAACCATTAGAATGACTCTTTAATAAGTGTGGTCGGAGACATCATGAGAGAAAATTCGATTCGTCAAAAGATTGCTGCGGGGCAGCCTGTGATCAACGGTTGGCTCGCCATTCCGTCCTCTTACTCAGCTGAAGTCATCGGCCATGCGGGCTTTGACTCGGTGACGGTGGATCTCCAGCACGGCATGATTGGCATTGATGCTGCTTT
>CANFEI010000098.1 GCA_947445495.1 Alcaligenaceae bacterium | reverse complement strand
GATTCGCCATGCGCGGCGCACGTTCGCACCGCAACAGGCCCTCGATTTGTTCGGCTCCCATACGTGCTGCATTGCGGCGCGCCTCATGCGTCACCCCTGCTGTGTGATAGGTGGCCGTGACATTAGGCAAAGACAGCAGAGGGTTGTCGACAGCAGGTGGCTCCACCGTCCAAACATCAAGTCCGGCGCCAGACAAATGCTTGTCGCGTAACGCCTCAGCCAGCGCGTTCTCATCATGAATCCCGCCGCGCGCCGTAGAAAGGAACACAGCACCTTTCTTCATCGCCCGAAACTGCTGTGCGCCGAATAAATTGAGTGTTTCAGGGGAACGCGGGCAGTGTACAGACACCACATCAGACTGGGTCACGAGCTGCTCAAAGCTGACTGGCGTAGCGCCACGCTTACCGATTTCATCATCCGTCAGTTTTGGATCACACCCAATTACTTGCATGCCAAACGCCCTGGCCAGATGTGCAACGCGCCTGCCGATATTGCCAACCCCCACGATACCGATCGTCAGGCCTTTGACTTCGTTTCCCATCAGATCTTCGCGCGTCGTGTAAGCATTCGCGCGCATCACACGATCGGACTCTGCAATGCGATGCTTCACCGATAAAAGCAAGCCAATCGCATGCTCGGCCACAGAGTCGGCATTACAACTGGATTGATTCACGACCAACACGCCATGGCGGTTACACGCATCGAGGTCAATCGGATCAAAACCTGCGCCTGATGCGGAGGCGCAGAGCAGGTTTGGCAACTGTTTAAGCAGCTCTTCGCCAAGCCACCATTGTTTTGGCACTTCGTCGCGCGCAGCGCATATATGGTAAATCTGCGCCTCCTTGAGTGCCGCCAACGTCTTTTTTTCGTCGTCAGCATATCGGCATATCGTCAAATCAATATCTTTAAATTTGGCGAGATGCTCATCAAAAACAGGGTTGATCCAAAAATCGAAGCGAACAACCTTTTTCTTCATTTCAGCACACCCTTAGCGCGCAGGCTTTGGTCCACCCACTTACGATCCAAGGTGCCTTTGGCGATTTGTTTCAGAATGTCCTTTTCTTTCTTTTCAACGGCCATCACCAAAGCGGCCAACTCGTTAGCAATCTCCGGACGAATGGCGAAGACACCGTCATGGTCGCCAACAATTATGTCGCCAGGGTGCACGACCATGCCATCAACCGTGACGGTGACGTTGATTTCACCAGGACCCTCTTTGTAGGGGCCACGATGAGAAATCGCACGCGCAAAAACCGGGAAGCTGCTTTTGCCAAGGCTCTCAACGTCGCGGATTGGACCGTCAATCACAAAGCCAGCAATTTTTTTGCTCGCCGCAAGTGTGGACATGATCTCGCCAATGATCGCATTGCGTTGCAGACCGCCCGCATCCACCACGATCACATCGCCAGGCGCGGCCATATCAATCGCTTTGTGTACCATTAAGTTATCGCCAGGCGCAGTTTTGACTGTGAAGGCACGTCCTAGAATTCGACCACCCTTGTGAAACGGACGCAGATCAACCGTACCGTTTGTACGGCTCATGACGTCACTAATGTTTGCTACTGCCAGCTTGGCAAACTTCTTCAACGTTGCATTGCTGACAGTGTGCTTGTAGGTATTGATTGAAAATCCGAGGTTAGACATAGTGACTCCGCATAAAATATAAAAAAGAGGATGAGATTTAATCTTTACGACCGACATGTACTAAAAATTCAGGCGTCAACTCTTTAAGCGTATTGACACCCATCATGGCCATGTTGCGCGAGACTTCCTGCTCTAACAACGAAATTGCATGATCAACACCTGCGGGACCACCCACTGCAGCCGCATAGTTAAAGGGTCGCCCCAAAAATACGCAACGTGCACCCAAGGCAATCGCCTTGACGATATCGCTGCCACGACGCACACCACTATCCAGCATCACAGGACCGTCTTTAAAGGCATCCAGAATCTGAGGCAACACCCTGAGTGGCGCGACAGCACCGTCTAACTGACGAGCACCGTGATTGGACACAATCACACCATCCATACCGTACTGTTTGCATAGTGCCGCATCGGCAGGATGCAGGATTCCTTTGATCACCATTGGCCCTTTCCACTGAGCGCGGATCGCTCGAACATGGTCCCAGTGCAGGTGACCACGCGAAGAAAAATCTCGCATGACATTTGCTGACATAATCGGCGCACCGCGGGTCGCAAAGGAGTTCTCAAAGTGCGGCATGCCATGGCGTAAAAGCGTTTTCAAAAAAGTGCCAAATAACCAGCGCGGATGCGTAATGCCTTGCCAAGCCAATCGCGCACTGGGTCGAAGCGGTGTCGAAAAACCCGTGCGGACGTTGTTTTCACGATTGGCGGATGACGGCGTATCCACAGTAATCACTAATGTTTTGAAGCCTGCCGCGGCCACGCGATCAATCAAGGGGGCGATTTGTTCCGTCTTCCCGGGCAAGTAAGCCTGGAACCACGCATCCGGGGCGCGTTCGATCAACTCTTCCATACGTATCAACGAAGAGCCACTCATGATCATGGGAACATTCGCGCGTGCCGCCGCTTCGGCCAACACAACGTCTCCGCGATAGGCCGACATTGCCGTAATACCCATCGGAGCCAACCCGAAGGGCGCGTTGTACGTCTTGCCAAACACCTCCACTTGATGACTCCGCTTCGAGATGTCAACAAGAATGCGCGTGAGAAGCTCGTACTCTGCAAAGACATCGCGGTTCGCTCGCAAAGACTGACCGTCTTCACATGCACCCGCAACATACCCAAAAATCGGTCTGGGCAAACGCTTCTCAGCCTCTCGTTCGAAATCTGCGAGGGATAGGATTTTGGATAATGCGGATTCTTGACTCATGAGATGCTGCCGTGTGAATACTCAGTTCTTAAGATGGCTGGCCAACAGCAACTGGACGACTTGATTCGCCGCTGCAAACCCCATAGAAGCTGTGACATTAACGCTAGACCCGTAGCCGGCGCAAGACAGTCCTTGCAGGGGGTCGTTTTGTTGCCATGCAGCAGGCAAAATCGTGGGCTGATCCACCCAAAGTACCCGAATCCCTAACTTAGCGACACGCTTGCGAGGCTTGCCTTGCTCATCCACCGCCCGCGGGTAGCCGTGACTACGTCGCAAGACGTTGCGCAAGCGCGCCAACAAGGCATCATGCGTGGCCTCGACCAAGTCTCCTGCGCGCAAGGCCAGGGAATCAGTTTTACCCCCCGCGCCGCCGCACACAATTAAGGGAATCTTGCAGGCTCTTGCATGAAGCACCATGGCGACTTTGGCAGACATCTGGTCCGTGCAATCAATGACCGCATGGATACCGGTCGGCAAACAGGACGCGACGTTCTCAGGCGTCAGAAAATCGTCGATCGCCGAAACTCTGCACTGCGGGTTGATTGCCAAGATACGCTCTGACATCGCTTGCACCTTGGACTGCCCAAGGGTCTGGGTCAATGCATGGACCTGACGATTCACATTCGACTCGGCGATGTGATCCAGGTCGATCACGGTGAGGGCGCCCACGCCGTTGCGCGCTAGTGCCTCAGCAGCCCACGACCCAACGCCCCCCACGCCAACCACCGCCACATGCGCCCCCCCTAGATGCTCGAGTGCTTGCGGGCCATACAGCCGCGATAACCCACCGAACCGACGCTCAACATCGGCAGAGGTGACAGACGCGGTTTCAGTTTCAGACGCAGGCATGGGCGCTCGGCAAAAAAGACAATGAATGATGCATTTTTGCATGTTCCGGAAAAAAACCGTCGTCTTTGCTCGACAACACGCCGAGAGAGGGACACAATTTAGCCCTAACATCGTGAGCACGCCGCCCCCCAATCCTTCCTTCGCTAACGGACCGCCAAACTTTGCCGGTCCGTTAATGCTATGCCTATTGGTCATGCTGTCCCACACCGCGATCTCCGGGGGACGCGTCGCCGTATCGCTCACAGCACTGCAATTAGGTCAAGGCACCCTCGAAGTCGGCATCCTGATCGCTGTTTTTGCCCTGCTGCCGATGCTGTTCTCTATCCAAGCGGGCCGACTCATCGATGACATCGGTCCCTGGAAACCCATGCGGGCGAGCATCATTTTCGTGGTGATCGGGACGGCTCTGCCTGTCGTTTGGCAAAGTCTGACAGGCCTCATCATCGCAGCGACGCTTGTTGGCGTCGGGCACATGACCCTGCAGATCGCAGCCCAACGACAAATGGGCCTCAGCACGGGTGAGGAGCGCCTGCGCAACTTCTCCTGGCTTTCTTTGTCGATGGCGACCTCCGGACTCATCGGGCCTCTCGTCGCTGGCGTATCGATCGACTACCTGGGCTATCGCTCCGTCTTTGCCTTGCTCGCCGTCGCGCCGCTGGTCGGCCTCATCGGGTTGCTGGGTATGCGGGGCTATCTCAAGGCCTCACACATCAAGTCGACGCCTGTGACACAAAAACAAAGCGTCAATGATTTATTTAGTAGTCCATCGCTTCGAAAAGTCTTTATCGCCAACATGTTGCTTTCAGCGGCCTGGGATACCCACACCTTTGTCGTACCAATTTTTGGGGTGCATGTGGGGTTATCGCCCACAACCATCGGCTTGATCCTGGCCTCCTTTGCCGCGGCAACCATCGTGATCCGGCTGGCACTCCCTTGGATGCTGCATCGCATTCGGCCCTGGCAACTGATCAATTTTGCGCTAGTGGTCACAGGCCTGAATTTTTTGCTCTACCCCTTCTTCGAGCAAGTTTGGATTCTTATGTCGCTTTCGTTCCTATTGGGGCTTGGCTTGGGTTCAACACAGTCAAGCATTCTCGCCCTATTGCAACAGCATGCACCAAACGGCAGAGCGGGGGAGGCCTTTGGCTTGCGCATGGCGTTGGTTAACGGCTGCCAGGTGGCGCTTCCGCTGGCCTTTGGGGCACTCGGAACCCTCATGGGGGTGATGCCACTCTTCTGGCTAACTGCGGTTGGGCTAGGTGCGGTCCGCTGGTTCACCGACGATGCTGAAAAGCACGAAAAAACTAGCGCCCCAGATGCAGATGCGCCCACCCCCCCTCAAGATCGAACTTAATTGAGTTAAGGCCATGACGCGATTTGCCAACCTACCTACGCCTCCTGCAGTGAGCGCCTTCGTGCGCTGGTCTGAGCAAAAAATGGCTGAATCCATCGAAACCACGCTGCAGAACTGGGCCCCAGGCCAAGACGTCTGGATTTTTGGTTATGGTTCATTGATATGGCGACCAGAGTTCGACTTTACAGAAAAACGCCCCGCGCATATTCAAGGCTTCCATCGCGCGCTTTGCCTATGGTCACGCATTAATCGTGGAACCCCCGAAGTTCCGGGGCTAGTCTTTGGGCTTGAGCAAAGTGGAACCTGTCAGGGGATGGTTTTCCGGGTGGCGGCCAAACATGTGCGGTCAACCTTTTCCTCCGTGTGGAAAAGAGAAATGGGTACGGGGGCCTACCACCCCACTTGGCTAGACTGCATGACACCCGATGGGCCCGTACAAGGGTTGGCTTTTGTCATCAACCAAGCGGGCCCCGCCTATGTCAACGAACCACCTCAGGACGCCTTGATTGAAATCATCCTGCGTGCCCAAGGCACCTATGGGACCTGCCTCGAGTATGTTACGCAGACTGCAGACGCTCTCGACTCCGCGGGCATACACGACCCACGACTGATGGAGCTCGTACGATGCCTTCGGCAATTACAGTCCCGCAACTGAGGGCATGAATCCCTAAAATCAGGTGGCCT
>CANFEI010000097.1 GCA_947445495.1 Alcaligenaceae bacterium | reverse complement strand
TCGGGTTGTATATCGTATCGCCGGATTTCAACACGCCTGAATACACACGAACAAACGTCAGTTGACCGACGTAGGGGTCCGTCATCAGTTTGAATGCCAGCGCTGAAAACTTCTCACTGTCGTCTGCTTTACGGCTTGTTTCCGAGCCATCGTCGAGCTCACCCTTAACGGGAGGAATGTCGATTGGTGATGGCAAAAATTCGATCACTGCGTCCAACATGCGCTGAACGCCTTTATTCTTAAAGGCCGTACCGCAAAGCATGGGCTGAATCTCGCATGCGATCGTGCGCGTACGGATGCCGAGCGTAATTTCTTCTTCGGTCAGCTTACCGCCTTCGAGGTACTTGTCCATCAACTCTTCTGAGGACTCGGCTGCTGCTTCAACAAGCTTCTCACGCCATTCTTCTGCGGACTCCTGAAGCTCTGCAGGAATGTCGACGTAGTCGAACTTAATGCCCTGGCTTGCCTCATCCCAGATAATGGCTTTCATCTTGATGAGATCAACGACGCCAGTGAATTTTTCTTCGGCACCGATTGGGATCACGACCGGTACGGGATTCGCCTTCAAGCGGGTCTTGAGCTGATCGTACACTTTAAAAAAGTTTGCGCCGGTGCGGTCCATCTTGTTCACGAAGGACAAACGTGGCACACGGTATTTATTGGCTTGGCGCCAAACGGTTTCAGATTGTGGCTGCACACCACCCACCGCGCAGTACACCATGCAAGCGCCATCAAGCACGCGCATGGAGCGCTCAACTTCAATCGTGAAGTCAACGTGTCCGGGGGTGTCAATCACGTTAATCCGGTGCTCTGGGTAGTTATTGCTCATCCCTTTCCAGAATGCCGTGGTGGCAGCCGATGTAATCGTGATGCCACGCTCTTGTTCCTGTTCCATCCAGTCCATCGTGGCTGCGCCATCGTGAACTTCGCCAATCTTGTGATTGACGCCTGTATAGAACAAAATGCGTTCGGTTGTAGTGGTCTTCCCTGCGTCAATGTGGGCAGAGATACCGATGTTGCGGTAGCGCTCGATCGGGGTTTTGCGGGCCATGGTTGATCCTTAAATTACCAGCGGAAATGGCTGAAAGCTTTGTTAGCTTCGGCCATCTTGTGCGTATCATCACGCTTCTTCATGGCGGCGCCACGGCCTTCGACTGCATCAAGCAGCTCGCCAGCCAGGCGCAGGTCCATTGATTTCTCACCACGCTTTTTAGCGGCTTCACGCAACCAGCGCATGGCGAGTGCCAAACGACGTACCGGGCGAACCTCAACAGGTACCTGGTAGTTGGCACCACCAACGCGGCGGCTTTTCACTTCGACAACTGGCTTAATGTTGTTGATGGCCAGATTGAAGACTTCGATCGGGTCTTTGCCGGTCTTGGTCTGAACCTGATCAAGCGCACCGTAGATAATGCGCTCTGCCACGGCTTTCTTGCCGGACAACATCACAACGTTCATAAATTTTGCGAGCTCGACGCTGCCGAATTTTGGATCGGGCAGAATGTCACGTTTGGGGACTTCGCGACGACGGGGCATATCAATTCCTTTGTGTCATTTCAGTTGAACTGCGATCTTTTCGGATCACAGCCACGGCACACCATACGATGCACCACTTACGTTGCCGTTGTGTGAACATCACACTTCGGTTGCACACCACAGAACTAGTCTGTGCGCACTACATTTGCTGCGAATGAATTACTTGGCTTTCTTAGGACGCTTTGCACCATACTTGGAGCGCGATTGCTTGCGATCTTTCACGCCTTGCAAGTCGAGTGAGCCACGCACGATGTGGTAACGCACACCTGGCAAATCTTTCACACGACCGCCGCGCACGAGCACGACTGAGTGTTCTTGCAAGTTGTGGCCTTCGCCACCGATGTACGAAATGATCTCGAAACCGTTGGTCAGGCGCACTTTGGCGACTTTACGCAAGGCGGAGTTCGGCTTTTTAGGAGTAGTGGTGTACACGCGAGTGCACACACCGCGTCGCTGAGGGCAGTTTTCGAGCGCTGGGCTCTTGCTCTTAGAAACGCTGACTTCGCGCGGCTTGCGCACGAGTTGGCTAATGGTTGGCATAACCTCAAATTCCCTTTTATCTCTGATACTTGCGCACAGCAAATACACCTTCGGTGATTTACTTTCTACGACGCGTTCTCAGCATTCCCGTTCCTGGGCAGCTCGCGCAAACCCACCATCAAACGGAAATCCGTAAAAGAGCGGGTGTTGCTTTTACCGAGGCACATCAACTAGCCCAGAGCTGTTGAGTCCCCAAAAACTACGGTAAGCCCGATAGCTTATCGTAAATCTCCACTAACTGTCAACCGACTTAGCTGCGGCTGAATACAAACCGCAGCTAAGTCTAGTTGAGTCTTTCTGCTGGTAGCTAACCTATTCCTCGGTTGCTTCCGGCGCCTCGGCGGCGGCAGGCGCATCCTCAAACGGGTTGGCCTGCTGGCGTGCGGCTTCGCGTTCCGCTGCCTCGAAGGCCTCTTTCTCTTTGCGAGCAACGTGATAGGCCATCCCCGTACCTGCTGGGATGAGTCGACCAACGATGACGTTTTCTTTCAAGCCACGGAGCTCGTCGCGCTTGCCCATGATGGCAGCCTCGGTAAGCACGCGTGTGGTTTCCTGGAAGGACGCGGCAGAGATAAAGGAGTCCGTGGACAGCGATGCCTTAGTAATACCCAACAAAATGTTGTCGTACGTTGCAGGACGCTTATCGGCCGCGACCATACGATCATTTTCGTTAAGCAGCTCGGCGCGCTCGACCTGTTCGCCTGTAATAAACGATGTATCGCCCGCATCAACAATGTTGATTCGACGCAACATCTGGCGAACGATCACCTCGATGTGTTTGTCATTAATCTTCACGCCCTGCAGACGGTAAACGTCCTGTACTTCGTCAACGACGTACGTCGCGAGACGCTCGATGCCCTGCAAACGCAGAATATCGTGCGGATCGGCTGGGCCGTCAACAATCATTTCGCCTTTGTTCACAACTTGGCCGTCATGCACCAGTACCTGCTTCTCTTTGGGAATTAGGAACTCATGTGCAATGCCGTCGAGGTCTGTGATGACCAAGCGCTGTTTACCCTTCGTATCTTTACCGAACGAAACCGTACCCGTCACATCGGCAAGCATGCCGGCGTCTTTGGGCGAACGTGCTTCGAACAGCTCGGCGACGCGTGGCAGACCACCGGTAATATCGCGGGTCTTTTGCGATTCTTGTGGAATACGCGCGAGCACCTCACCCACCTGGGCCTGCTGTCCATCACGTACCGTGATCAACGCACCGACTGGGAAGGAGATATTAACGGAGTGATCGGTTCCGGCGATCTTGACCTCTTCGCCTTTCTCGCCGATCAGCTTGATCTGTGGACGCATCGCAACTTTTCCACCGCGCGTCTTAGGCGTGATCACAACGAGTGTCGACAAGCCTGTCACATCGTCAACCTGCTTCGCAACAGTACCGCCTTCTTCGATGTTCTCAAAGCGCACCGTACCAGCGTACTCGGATACGATCGGACGTGTGAGCGGATCCCAAGTCGCCAGACGCGAGCCCGCTTTCAAGACGTCACCGTCATTGACTTGCAGTGTTGCGCCGTACGGTACCTTGTGACGCTCGCGCTCGCGATCGTTTTCGCCCATGATGATGATTTCGCCCGAGCGCGAAATTGCTATGCGCTCTTTCTTCGGGTTCGTCACATAACGCATCGAACTCGCAAAGCGAACCGTACCGTTTGACTTAGTCTCAACGCCACTTGCCATCGCTGCACGTGATGCCGCACCACCAATGTGGAACGTACGCATCGTAAGCTGTGTCCCGGGTTCACCAATCGACTGAGCAGCAATCACACCGACCGCCTCGCCGACGTTCACCAAGTAACCACGGCCCAAATCACGTCCGTAGCAATGCGCGCACAAACCATGACGTGTCTCGCACGTCAGCGGTGTACGGACACGGACCTCGTCCACGCCAAGCTTGTCGATATAGTCGACCAAATCTTCATCTAGCAAGGTTCCTGCAGCAATTGCGGTCTCTTGCGTATCAGGATTCACGATGTCTACGGCAGCCACGCGACCTAGGATGCGCTCGCGCAACGGTTCGATTACTTCCCCGCCTTCAACCAAGGCTTTCATCGAGTAACCGTGCGTTGTACCGCAATCGTTTTCGGTGATGACCAAGTCCTGTGTCACGTCCACGAGACGACGTGTCAGATAGCCGGAGTTTGCTGTCTTGAGCGCCGTATCAGCTAAGCCTTTACGTGCGCCGTGTGTCGAGATGAAGTACTGGAGTACGTTCAAGCCTTCACGGAAGTTTGCAGTGATTGGTGTCTCAATGATGGAGCCGTCTGGTTTGGCCATCAGGCCTCGCATCCCGGCGAGCTGTCGAATCTGCGCAGCGGAACCACGCGCACCCGAGTCAGCCATCATGTAAATGGAGTTGAAAGACTCTTGCCGGACCTTGTCACCGTGACGGTCAATGACCGGCTCGGTTGCCAACTGCTCCATCATGGCCTTGCCAACTTTATCGCCAGCCTTGCCCCAAATATCGACCACGTTGTTGTAACGCTCCTGCGAGGTCACCAAGCCCGACGAGTACTGCTTGTCGATCTCTTTGACTTCGCGGCTCGCTTCAGCGAGGATGTCGGCCTTGCCTTTCGGAATAAGCATGTCACCCATGGCAATCGAAATGCCGCCGCGCGTTGCAAGACGGAAACCCGACTGCATCAGCTTGTCAGCAAAGATCACCGTGTCGCGCAAACCGCAACGGCGGAATGACTGGTTAATCAGGCGTGAAATTTCTTTCTTTTTGAGTGCGCGATTCAGTACCGAGAAAGGCAACCCTTTCGGCAGAATCTCGGAGAGCAGTGCGCGACCAACTGTAGTCTCAACGCGCTGCACTCCAGCAACCCACTCGCCCTGCGCATCGCGTGACCACTCTGGCAAACGCACGGTGATGCGCGTTTGCAGTGTTGTTTCCTTGTTGTCATACGCACGCTGCACTTCGGCGACGTCAGCAAAGAACATGCCTTCGCCCTTGCCGTTCGTGCGTTCGCGTGTTGCGTAGTACAAGCCCAACACGATGTCCTGTGAAGGAACAATCGACGGCTCGCCGTTTGCAGGGAACAGAATGTTGTTGGAGGCCAGCATCAATGTACGAGCTTCCATCTGTGCCTCGATCGACAGCGGCACGTGCACAGCCATCTGGTCACCGTCGAAGTCGGCGTTAAACGCCGCGCAAACGAGAGGATGCAGCTGGATTGCCTTGCCTTCAATCAGAACCGGCTCAAATGCTTGAATACCAAGGCGGTGCAGTGTAGGTGCGCGGTTAAGCATCACCGGATGTTCACGAATGACATCTTCGAGAATATCCCACACCACTGGCTCTTGGCTTTCAACTAGTTTCTTGGCGGCCTTGATCGTTGTCGCCAGACCCATGAGTTCGAGGCGATTGAAAATGAAAGGCTTAAAAAGTTCAAGCGCCATCAGCTTAGGCAAACCGCACTGATGCAGTTTGAGCTGTGGACCGACCACAATGACCGAGCGGCCCGAGTAATCAACGCGCTTACCCAGCAAGTTCTGACGGAAACGTCCGCTCTTGCCTTTGATCATGTCGGCAAGAGACTTCAACTGCCGCTTGTTAGCGCCCGTCATCGCTTTACCGCGACGCCCGTTATCCAACAGTGAGTCAACTGACTCTTGCAGCATCCGCTTTTCGTTACGCAGAATAATTTCTGGCGCTTTGAGTTCAAGCAACCGCTTCAAACGATTGTTACGGTTGATCACCCGGCGATAGAGATCGTTC
>CANFEI010000096.1 GCA_947445495.1 Alcaligenaceae bacterium | reverse complement strand
TGGGAAACAAAGTACGCCGAACTTGCCCAGCAGGCCTTCGATCGACTTGTAATCACTGGGTGACAGAGGTTTTGACAGATCAAACTGCTCAACCCGAGCGCCGAGCCCTTGTCCGCTTGGAGTAACTTGCATGGTTGACACCTTTAAAACTTAGCCTAAAGATGATGCAGTCTAGCGGGTTGCGGAGGTTTTCGCTAGAATTTAATTGTGAAATTACTGCTCTCATTTAAGAAACAATGGCTGGCTAAGACTGGACAAGCTGCGCGCCGTTGGGGTGTTTATAGAGGTCGCCCAAGGGCTCAGCTTCTCGGTAGCGGATTGGCACACCTTTCAAAACGTGCCGTAAACTGTCTCTATTGCGTAGTTTTGCGGCTGGCGGCGATTTGCCAGTTCGGCCATGATGGCGTCTGGTACGAGCCCGACAGGGCATTGATGAATAGAGTAGTTTTTTAATATACGGAGATCGGCATGGCCTCGGTCAATAAAGTGATTTTGGTTGGTAATCTTGGACGCGACCCCGAGGTCCGTTACAGCCCGGATGGTGCAGCCATTTGTAATGTGTCGATCGCGACCACCAGCAACTGGAAGGATAAGACTTCCGGCGAGCGCCGCGAAGAAACCGAATGGCATCGCGTCGTGTTCTATAACCGTCTGGCAGAAATCGCTGGCGAATATCTGCGTAAAGGTCGCCCCGTGTATGTGGAAGGCCGACTCAAGACACGCAAGTGGCAAAACAAAGAAGGCGTCGATCAGTACACGACTGAAGTCATCGCAGACCAAATGCAAATGTTGGGCGGTCGTGATGGCGCTGACGGCGGTTCGAAGGGCGGTGGCGCCGAGGGCGCACCTCGTCCGGCAGCACGCGCACCCCAGGCACAGCGTCCAGCTGCTCCTGCAGCAGGTGGCGCCAATCTGGCTGATATGGATGACGACATCCCGTTTTAAGGTTGGCTGATTGAAGACCTGCGCGCTGTAAAGTTTGCTTACAAAATAGCGAACGATACAGCGTGCAAAACCATCCGCATCGCATTGCGCTTGGTGTAAGACTTCCGTACCATCGCTGTATGGAAAAACGCATCACTACCCTCGAAGTCCTCGTGGATCAAAACACCAAGTCCATTGATCGTCTTGATCGTTCGGTCGCAGAACTGCGCAGCGACGTTGATCGCAAATTTATGTGGATGATTGGAATTCAGCTCACGGGACTTGCAGCAATGATGTCTGCAATTGCGCGACTCGCCAAGGTGTTCTAAGCTGAATCCATGCACCGCTTCGTCATGCAAACAACAAATACAGAACAAACAATAAACAAAGGGACATCATGGACTTAGGCATTCGCGGTAGACAGGCAATCGTTTGCGCATCGAGTAAGGGGCTTGGCTTAGCCTGTGCCCAGCAGCTCGCGCGCGAGGGGGTCAATGTTGTGATGCTCGCGCGGGGCGCCGAGGCCCTTGAAGCCGCAGCGCAAGCGATTCGTACCGAAACCGGTGTGAACGTCACGACCATTGCCACTGACATCACCACTGCAGAGGGTCGCGCGAAAGTCTTGGCGCTGTGCCCGAATCCAGATATTTTGGTGACCAATGCGGGCGGCCCCAAGCCGGGCGATTTTCGTGACTGGAGCCGCGACGACTGGATCGCGGCCGTCGACGCCAATATGATCACACCGATTGAACTCATTCGTGCCACCGTAGACGGCATGATCGAGCGCAAGTTTGGTCGCATCGTCAACATTACTTCTGCGTCGGTCAAGCAGCCGATTGAATCGCTTGGCTTGTCAAACGGCGCACGTGCAGGCCTCACTGGTTTTGTCTCGGGCCTTGCGCGTCAAATCGTGTCGCACAACGTCACGATCAACAACTTACTGCCCGGCCCGTTTGCAACCGATCGCCTCACACAAAACGCTATAGTGCGCGCGAAGGCAAGTGGCCAGACGGTCGAGCAAATTCAAAACGCACGCAAGTCTACTGTTCCTGCGCGTCGTTTTGGAGACCCAGCCGAGTTTGGTCAAGCCTGTGCGTTTTTGTGTAGTGCTGGCGCCGGGTTTATGACAGGACAAAACCTCGTCTTGGATGGTGGCACTTACCCCGGCACGCTGTAAGTTAATCAAGCCGATCAAGGGCTAAAAGACGCTACGATTCAGCCAGACAAAGATTTAGCTCAATCCATTCTTTCAGGTGCACGCACATGTCAAAAGACGACAACAAGACAGGCCACTCGATTAATCCTGCCGCAAGCGAGCATGGTATTTCCAAAGGCTTAGCCAATTACGGGGACCGCGGCTTCTCGCTGTTCTTGCGCAAGGCTTTTATTAAGGGCGCGGGCTACACGGATTCCGCACTCGAGCGTCCTGTCATTGGCATCACCAACACCGGAAGCGCCTACAACCCTTGCCACGGCAATGCCCCACAGCTAATTGAAGCCGTCAAGCGGGGCGTGATGCTCGCGGGTGGTTTACCGATGGACTTCCCGACAATTTCCATCCACGAAAGTTTCTCGCAGCCCAACAGCATGTTTCTGCGTAACCTCATGTCGATGGATACTGAAGAATTGTTGCGCGCCCAGCCCATGGATGCAGTCGTGTTGATTGGTGGCTGTGACAAAACCGTGCCCGCCCAGTTGATGGGCGCGGCGTCTGCTGGGTTGCCAGCGGTGCAATTGATTACCGGTTCGATGTTGACGGGCTCATATCGCAGCGAGCGTGTCGGTGCTTGTACCGACTGTCGTCGCTACTGGGGCAAGTTCCGCGCCGAAGAGATCGGCGCTGAAGAAATCGCTGAGGTCAACAGCCAGTTAGTCGCAAGCGTGGGCACCTGTTCGGTGATGGGTACCGCCAGCACCATGGCCTGTATTGCTGAGGCGCTTGGCATGACAGTCCCTGGTGGCGCATCGCCTCCGGCAGTCACCGCAGATCGTATTCGCGTGGCCGAGCAAAGCGGCACGCTTGCGGTCGAGATCGCGCGTAAGCGTTTGACGATTGATAAAGTCTTGACTGAGAAAGCGTTTGAAAACGCGATGCGCGTGTTGCTCGCGATCGGTGGTTCGACTAACGCCATCGTACACTTAACAGCCATTGCAGGTCGGATGGGCTTTGAGATGGATCTCAAGGCACTTGATCGCATGGGCCGCGAAACCCCCGTGCTGCTGGATTTGAAGCCCTCAGGTCAGCACTACATGGAAGACTTCCATCACGCAGGCGGCATGGCCACGTTGCTACGCGAACTTAAACCTTTGTTGCATCTCGATGCCTTGACCGTCACTGGCCGCACGCTTGGCGAAGAGATCGATGCCGCAGGCCCTGGCTTTAAACAAGACGTCGTCAAGACAGCCAAGAATCCCATCTATCCCCAAGGTGGTATCGCTGTATTGCAGGGCAATCTTGCCCCGGGTGGCGCGATCATTAAGCAATCGGCCGCGCATCCAAAACTGATGGAACACGAAGGCCGTGCCGTTGTGTTTGAAAACCTTGAAGACATGGCTAACCGCATCGACACGCCTGATCTAGATGTGACGGCTGACGATATTCTGGTGCTCAAGCACATCGGCCCGAAAGGTGCCGCGATGCCAGAGGCAGGCTACATGCCGATTCCAAAGAAGCTGGCCATCGCGGGTGTCAAAGATATTGTGCGGATCTCGGATGGACGCATGAGTGGCACAGCGTTCGGCACCATCGTCTTGCACGTGACGCCTGAATCGGCTATTGGTGGGCCCTTGGCATACGTGCAAAACGGCGACCGCATTCGCTTGAGCGTCGAAAAGCGCGAGCTTTCGTTGTTGGTCAGCGATGAAGAGCTCGCACAACGACGCGCTGCCAAGCCGGCCGTCGTACCAACCGCATCACGCGGTTATCGCAAATTATTTTTGCAAAGCGTGACGCAGGCCGACAAAGGTGTGGACTTCGATTTCTTGATGCCTCCCATGACCACCAAGATCCCGAAGGCTTAATTACTCCGACACTTCAATCACCGCATCCACCGCATAAGCGCCTTGCCCTTCGGGCATGGCGAGCACGGGGTTGAGGTCGATGGATTGCAGGCGTGGGCCTGCAGCGACTGCAAAGGCAGACAAGCGCGACAGCATCTCAGCTAGCGCTTTGATATCCGCCTTCGGTCGGCCGCGCGCGCCTTCTAGTAATGGCGCACCTTTGATGGAACGAATCATTTGCTCGGCCACGTCGGGTCCGAACGGACAGCGATGTAACACCACGTCTTGCAGAATCTCGACAAAGATTCCACCTAGTCCAAACATCGCGACAGGGCCGAACACGGGATCCTGATGAATGCCCAGAATGCATTCGACACCACCCTTAAGTTGCTTGGCGACCAGCACGCCATCCAGGCGCGCTTGGGGGGCGGCGGTTTTGCCTCGTTGCATCAACAAATCAAAGCCGGCCCGCACGGCATTCGCATCCGCGATATCCAGTAACACGCCACCGATTTCTGACTTATGCAAAATATCGGGCGAGACAATCTTCATCACCACGGGATAGCCGATTTTTTCTGCAGCGCGGATGGCGGCTTCGATCGACGTGCAGACCTCTTCCGGTGCTGAAGCAATGCCCGCAGACGCGAGTAATTGCTTGGCCTCAGCCTCGCTTGGATTGCGTGCTGGCAGTTGCACGGGCCCGATAATAGGTGCTGGCAAACCGGCGGGTTTGGCAAAGGCGCGACCAAACTGACCCATTGCCTCAATGGCGACCACGGCGCGGGATGGGTCTTCAAACACGGCGAAGCCATCTTCCTCGTACTGTCTGATTAACTCGCGCGATGCCATCAGCGACAGTGCAAAAATACAATCAGGATGTTTATTGCGCGCGATCTTTAGTTGCTCGCGTAGGCGCGGCGCAATGCTCGCCACACCACCCGTGTAGGTAAAGAAACCGAGGATCGAGGTGTACTTACCTTCTGCGATCAGCGCATTTGTGAAGGTGCTGATAAGGGACATTTCGTTAAGGAATTGCGCGGTCACGTCCACAGGATTGCGGGGTGCGGCAAAGGGCAGGAGCTTGAGCAAACGCTCTTGCGATGCGAGTGGCATCTCTGGCATGGGTAGGCCCACCGCATCGGCCGCGTCCGAAATAATCACACCCGCGCCACCGCTCACCGTAATCACACCGAGTGTGTTGTTCGCCGGATAAACGCCGCGTGTCGCTAAGCGTGCGATGTCGAGCATTTGCTCTGTGGTTTGCACACGTACGACACCCAGCTCTTTCAAGACCGCGTCGGTGACACGATCATCCCCCGCGATGGAGGCGGTGTGCGATTGTGCGGCAGCGCTACCAACCGCGCTGCGGCCCACTTTCATCATCAACACAGGTTTGCGCGCACGGCGTGCAGCCTCAAGACCTGCGACTAAGCCGGCTGCTTCTTTAATACCTTCTGAATACAACATGATGACTTTGGTGTCGGGGTCGTCGACCACCATTTGCAACATATCGCCAACCGTCAGGTCTGCTTCGTTGCCGGTCAGAATCACCGCAGACAAACCAATATCGTTGGCCGTGGCCACCGCCATCAAGTGTGCGCCATAGGCGCCTGATTGACTGATGATCGCGACCCCGCCCGCTTTAGGAAACGCCAGCTCGCAGCCCGTCGCAAACGTGCCGTAAAAATGTTTGCAAGGATTAATCAGTCCAAGTGAGTTCGGACCAATCAGGCGCATACCATGCGCGTGGGCGGCTTCGACAAGTTTCGCTTGGGCTGCCGCCCCTTCGGGTCCGATCTCGGCAAAGCCGGAGGTAAACAAGATGGCAGCTGCGCAGCCACGCTCGGCCAGTGCAGTGACAGATTCCAATGCTGCGGACGCCGGCACAATCACGATCGCG
>CANFEI010000095.1 GCA_947445495.1 Alcaligenaceae bacterium | reverse complement strand
GCGGCCATCGTCCCGCGCAAGCCTTTGAGCATACGCATATGTAGCCACGCTGCATAGTTTAACCAAACGATCAGCGCCCACGTTTCTTTAGGATCCCATTGCCAGTAGGCACCCCAGGCATCTGCGGCCCATAAAGCACCAAGAATCGTCGCAACGGTGAAAAAAGCGAAACCGACAGCGATGGCCCGATACATGATGTCGTCGAGCACTTCAAAGGAAGGAAGGCGCTCAGAAATAGGTTTGCGAAACAGCAGTATCGTTCCGACAATCACGGCCCCGATACCAAAGTAAAGCATCCAGGTGGCTGACAACCCTTCGGTGCGAAACACCATGGGTTCCGCTGCCAGCAAGACGCCGAGAATAAAGAGCGGCAGCAACTTAAACCAAGAGCGCGTTTGGCCGTGCTGCTTGACCAAGTAGGCAAAACCAACCATGGCTGCTAAAGAGAAGGTTCCATAGCCGATAAAGTTTGCAGGCACATGGATTTTCATCCACCAGCTTTTCAGCGCCGGAACGAGGGGCTGGATCTGATAGGCATCTCGGGTAAAGGAATACCAGAGCAAAAATACGACGGCTGACGTGATAATCAACAATACAAAGCCACCCAAGGCGCGCGTTGCATAGCGACCTTCGTAATACAAATAAAACAATGCGGTCACAAGCGAGAACAGGACGAACACTTCATATAAATTACTGACAGGAATATGACCGATATCGGGCCCCAACATGTGACCTTCGCGCCATCGCACCAACATCCCAGTAGACCCTGCGAATACCGCCCCCCACGTCAGTGCTGTGCCAAGCCATGCGGCGGTCGGGCTTGCAAGCCCAACCCAGTAACAGAACGTGGCCACGACAAACAATGCGCACATCCACAAAATTGCAGACTGCGATGACAGTAGGTATTTCAGCAAAAAGGCCTGGTCCGCGCGCGCGATCTCACCCTGATACAACCAAAGGGCAAGCCCAGCTGCTAGCGCCATGACGATCATTAGCATGCGAAGCGGTCGCCACAACCAGCCTAGCCAAGTCAGGAAAGGTACGGTCAGCACGAGAATCACTTTTTCGTAGCTATCCATTGCCTGACTGTAGTGCGTCAAGGCAACGCCCGCCCCCACCGATAACAACAGAAAAAAGAGCACATCAAACAGCGTAGGGCGGCCGCGCTCGAGGCGCGATTGGGCCGGGTCAGACAAGTCATCCCAAGTGTTTGCAGTGCCGGCGACTGGTTGTGTCATGGCAGTCTCTCAGTGAACAACGGTTGGTGGTGTTTGTGCAGGTGGATTCAAACGGCCAAGAGCAAGTTGCAACTGCTCGAATTCTCGATTGAAATCAAGTGTACGCTTTTGCGATGTCATGGCCGCCAATACACTTGTGCCGCCTGCGTGCTCTATTGGGCGTAACCACACCCAGATGCGACGATCCCGCACATAAAACATCGTGAAAACGCCCAGAACCAGCAGTAGACAGCCAACATACACAATCAACTTGCCCGGCGTACGACTAACCTGAAAAACACTAGCCTGAACATGGTCAAAAGACTTCAGCGTAAACATAACAGGGGCGGGATAAAACGCGAGGTCCGATAACGCTGCCACAGCTAGACGCGACCAGTTCTCCGCCTTTTCTAGTTGTTCAGGCGTGTTGCCAGTCGGTGCTAGACCGGCACGCTCACGCGTCAAGCGATAGAGCTCCGCAACAGAGGAAGACAATAAGCGCGCGATGATATCGGCAGCACGCTGCTGCTCAACCTTGGGTACGTTGCGTTCAAGAAACTCAGAAATCGCACCCAGCCCGCCTGTTGCAAAGGTGTCGAGCGCACGCTCAGCTGACGTTTGTAAGGCTTTCTGTTCAACCGCTGTGCCACGATAACTTTGTACAAGATTTGCGGCCGCCTGGCTGCGCATCGCAGGATCAGCAAGCGCCGCGCGCAACAGCATGAACTCTTTGACCGAACCATTGTCATCTGCCGGGATACGCATGTATCTAAATCCTGTCTGACCCGCCTCTTGAACGCCCGCCAAAAATACAGACATACCATCTAACTCAACAGGCAACATATAGTTATGAAACAACGTTGTCTGACCACTCGCGTCTGTTAACCGGTATTCGATACTGGGGCCAACGTTTCGCAAGTTGATATTTTTTTTGCCGGCAGCGCTCCCGGTCACTGCAGCAACGTGTTCGGATATCGCTTTGGGTGCAGCAGGCGCGCCCGCCGTAAGGTCTTCTACGTTGATCGGTCGCAGCTTGGTGATGTCGGCCTTCACTTCCTTGCCGGGCCCCGCAAACTTTATGTCGCTTGATTGCCCAACGCGTGCTTTCAGGTCGAGCTCGACGATCTTTTCACCGGTCAGGCTATAGCCGACCAACTCCACTTCGCTGCCACCATCGTCAAAACTGGATTGGTAGACGGTGACGCCTTTAAAGTGCAGGGGTTCGTTGACCTCGATCGTGGCGTCAAAGCTTTTGCCTGTGTCAGGGTCCGTCACTTCCACCTCGCTGGCAAAGCGGCTAGGCATCCCGGTCGAGTAGTAATCGACAATGAATTTTTTTAGCTTCAGGCTAAACGGTAAGGGCTGCACCAGCGCACCATCATCAACGTTGACCACCGCAGCATCTCGCGCACTGCCTTCGGGCACAAGCACATTGGCACGATAACTTGGGTTGCGCAAAGACAGTCGACCTTGTGCCGGGACATCAGCAATCAACATGTTTTCAACGATCGGGGTTTTGCCAAGCAGCCAAACCTGCAGGCGCACAGGCAATTCGCTATCGAGCAAACCGCCCACGCAAATAATGACGATCGCTGCATGCGCAAAGATATAACCCAGTCGGTTTCCGCTTCCCTTTTTGGCAGCAATGAGCACGGCATCACCCTCGGTGCGCAAGCGCAAGCCATAGCCTTGTTTTTTTAGCCAGACCTGCACGGAGCCCAAAGAGTTGGGCACGTCGCGTGCTGTCTCAAGCTCAACGCGATGATGAAACGATCGCAGACTAGAGCTGCGGATTTGCTCTCGGAAGGAGTTCGCTTCTTTCAGCATCTTTGGTGCATTGCGCGCTAGACACAAGCTTGTCGAAATCACCAAAAATGCCATCGTCAGCAAGAACCACCAGTTGTTATATATGTGCCATATCGAAAACTTATCGAGCACTTCGTACCAGAAAGGGCCGAACTGATCGATGTAGGCGTTGGGGGTACGGCCTTGCGGAACAACCGTGCCGACCAGACTGGCCAAGCATACGTACACCAGCAAGCTAATTGCAAACCGCATCGAACTTAATAGCTCAATGAATTGTGCAAAAGGCTTTGAGGCGGGCTTGGATAATGAGGTGGTCAAAGGTAAGTCGCGATATTAAATGTTGTAGTATCGAAAAAAAAGGGGCGTCTAACGACCCCCCTTTTATTTTTTTATTGCGGTAAAAGGTCTAACGCAAACCTGCCGCGTAATCAGAAACGGCCTTAATGTCTGAGTCAGACATACGATCAGCGATTTGGTTCATCATGGGGCTGTTGCCACGATGTCCTGCGCGGAACAGCTTGAGCTGTTCTTCGATATATGTCGGGAATTGACCGCTAAGGCGTGGGTACTGGCCGGGAATGCCAGCGCCTGTTGGGGAGTGGCAACCTGCACACGCCGGAACGTTACGGTCTGGAATACCCGCACGCCAAATTTTTTGACCGTGCTCGACTAGTTTTTCATTCGTTGCCGTGGCTGGCTCTGCCATTTTCTGCAAGGACAGGTAGTACGACACATTGCGCATATCGGCTTCGGTCAGGGATGCAGCCATCGCGGTCATTACTGACGGTGCACCATCTGGACCCTTACGCAACGCAGCTTGAGCACCCGCCTTGATGCGGAACTCAACCAGCTGCTTGTACAAGTATTCGTGTGCCTGCCCCGAAAGCATGGGGTTAACCGGGATTGTGCTATTACCCGCCGAGCCATGACAGGAGGCGCAAGCAACAACGCCACGTGCGGCGTCGCCTTGATCGTAGAGTTGGGCGCCCTTGGCCGCGTCAGGCTTAGCTGGACCCGTTGCAGGGCCTGCCGCCATGGTGGTTGACAGGGTTGACACCCCAAATAGCAAGCCACTCGCAAGCATTAACCTGGACAGCAAACGCTTCATTTAAAGACCTCGACGCTTTTTTATATTCAACTACTTTCAAACCCTAGATTATACAATAGCGTTTGAGCATATTCTTTGTGGCCTTTCCGTGTCCCTCCTCCATCGCGCTTCGTTTTTCACTTCAGCCGCTCGGTTGGACCAACTGCCACATCCCGGCGCCCCTGAGGTCTGCTTTGTCGGACGGTCTAATGCGGGCAAATCTACAGCGATTAACGTGCTAGCAAACCAAAAGCGGCTCGCCTTCTCGAGCAAAACGCCGGGTCGGACCCGCCTCATCAATATGTTTGGACTACCCGACCCCCTTGATCCGGAAGGGCAGCTCGGCTTTCTGGTCGATCTACCAGGTTACGGCTACGCGTCAGTCGCCCACCGCGCGCGGGAAGAATGGGCAGATATCTTGGGCGGCTACCTCCAGAGTCGCGAATCACTTGCCGGTATTGTGTTGCTCATCGACATCCGCCGCGGGGTCACAGAACTTGATCGCCGCCTTGCGAATTGGATCGCGCCAACCAAACGTCCCGTACTTGCCTTGCTGACCAAGGCAGACAAATTTCCCTACGGGCAGCGCATCAAAACGGTCTTTGCAGTAAAAAAGGAGCTTGCCGATATTGGCGCGCTCAACGCCGTTCCGTTCTCGGCCACCGCCCGAATTGGTCTTGAAGAAGCAGCACTACAAATCGAAAACTGGATCTCTCCTAAGGTCGTCCCATGACAACTCCTCACCTTGTACTGGCGGATTTCCCCGCTAATCGTCCCCGCCGTCTTCGTCGCGATGACTTTTCTCGCAGACTTGTACGCGAGCACTCACTGTCAGTTAATGACCTTATTTACCCTGTGTTTGTTGTTGAGGGCAAGGGCATTCGACAGCCGATTGGGTCCATGCCAGACATTATGCGGTACTCGCCCGACACTCTGATGCAGGTGGCCGAGGAGTGCGTCGCACTGGGCATTCCGGTCATGGCGCTGTTCCCCGTCATCGAACCCAGCCTCAAAACCTTGGACGGCGCCGAAGCTATCAACCCCAAAGGCCTGATCCCCCGCGTGGTGGCGGCGCTTAAAAAACGCTTTCCAGAACTGGGCCTGCTCACAGACGTGGCGCTCGACCCCTACACGAGCCACGGTCAAGACGGCGTCATCGATGAAAACGGCTACGTGATAAACGACATCACAGTCAAAATTCTGACACAACAAGCGCTGGTGCAAGCCGAAGCGGGCGTAGATATCGTCGCGCCGAGCGACATGATGGACGGCCGTATTGGTGCCATCCGCAACGCGTTGGAAGCTAACCAGTTCATCCACACGCGCATCATGGCGTATTCAGCCAAGTTTGCCAGCGCCTTTTACGGCCCGTTCCGGGATGCGGTCGGGTCTGCGGCCAACCTCGGCAAATCAAACAAACTGGTCTATCAGATGGATCCGGGCAATATTGACGAGGCACTCCGAGAGGTTGCGGCGGATTTGCGTGAAGGCGCCGATATGGTCATGGTTAAGCCCGGCATGCCTTATCTGGATGTATTGCGTCGAGTAAAAGATGCGTTCCGCGTGCCAACCTTTGCCTACCAAGTTAGTGGGGAATACGCCATGCTTAAAGCGGCAGCAACAAATGGCTGGCTCGATCACGACAAAGTCATGATGGAAACTTTACTCGGCTTTAAACGGGCTGGTGCGGATGGGATTCTGACGTACTTCGCACCGGCCGCGGCCAAACTGCTAAAAGCGCAGTAACCACTTACTGTAGTGCCTGGCGAACTTTTAAGCGCCAGGCAAACAGCACCGCGAGCAAG
>CANFEI010000094.1 GCA_947445495.1 Alcaligenaceae bacterium | reverse complement strand
CCCACACCCCGTCGGAAGTTGCTGCAAAACGCGGCAAAACCGTCGAAGAGATTCTGGGGTAAGTCATGGCTGATAAACAAGTCAAAGTAACCTTGGTCCGTTCGCCCATTGGTACCAAACAAGACCACCGCGACACTGTGCGCGGTCTGGGTTTGCGCCGTCTCAACAGCAGCAAAGTGCTCAAAGACACTCCCGAAGTTCGCGGCATGATCAACAAAATTGATTATCTCGTGACCGTCTCGGAAGTCTGAAAGGAATCACGATGTCGATTACTCAACTGAATACGCTCAAGCCCGCCGTTGGCTCGACACACGCCAAGCGTCGTGTTGGTCGTGGTATTGGCTCGGGGTTAGGTAAAACCGCTGGTCGCGGTCACAAAGGTCAGAGCTCGCGCGCTGGCGGCTTTCATAAAGTAGGCTTTGAGGGCGGTCAAATGCCTTTGCAGCGTCGTTTGCCTAAGCGCGGCTTCTCTATTTTGGATGACCATCTGTACGCGCAAGTGCGTTTGTCTGATCTCCAAGCCCTGCCTGTCGACGAAATCGATGTGCAAGTGCTGAAACAGGCTGGCGTAGTAGGAACGCAAGTGCGCTACGTCAAAGTGTTTAAGTCGGGCGAGCTGTCGCGCAAAGTTACCCTCAAGGGCATCGGTGCAACAGTTGGTGCGCGTGCTTCGATCGAAGCTGCTGGCGGCACGATTGCTTAAGACGGATTAAAGAATGGTAACAGCACAACCCGCAGGAAAAGCAGGCCCACGTTACGGCGACTTAAAGCGCCGTCTCGTGTTCCTGGTGCTCGCTTTGGTGGTTTACCGCCTAGGTACGCACATTCCTGTTCCGGGCATCAACCCAGATGCGCTCGCCGACTTGTTCCGCGAGAATCAGGGTGGAATTCTCGGGCTGTTCAACATGTTCTCGGGGGGTGCCTTGGCGCGCTTCTCGATTTTCGCGTTGGGCATCATGCCTTACATTTCTGCGTCGATCATCATGCAGCTGATGTCGGTTGTAGTGCCGACGCTTGAAGCCATTAAGAAAGACGGCGAAGCTGGCCGTCGCAAGATTACGCAGTACACCCGCTACGGCACTGTTGCGTTGGCGTTGGTTCAGGCGATTGGGATTTCGGTTGCACTTGAGTCCCAGCCAGGCTTGGTGATTGATGCCGGCGTCATGTTCCGCCTCACGACGGTCGTGACCTTGGTAACCGGTACGATGTTCGTGATGTGGCTTGGTGAACAAATTACGGAGCGTGGCTTAGGTAACGGTATCTCCATCCTGATTTTTGCGGGCATTGTCGCCGGCTTGCCGAGTGCGTTGGCAGGGCTGTTGGATTTGGTTCGTACGAATGCGATGTCGGGATTCTCCGCCCTGTTTATCGTAGCCCTCTCTGTGCTCGTGACCGCCTTTGTCGTGTTGGTTGAGCGTGGTCAGCGCAAGATCACGGTTAACTACGCCAAGCGTCAGGTGGGTAACAAGGTGTATGGCGGACAAACGTCGCACTTACCGCTGAAGCTAAACATGGCGGGCGTGATCCCTCCAATTTTTGCATCTTCGATCATTTTGTTCCCAGCGACGATTACTAGCTGGTTCTCGAACACCGAAGGTATGCGTTGGTTAGGCGATTTGGCTGCAGCGCTTGCGCCACGCCAACCGCTCTACATCACGTTGTATGCAACCGCTATTATTTTCTTCTGCTTCTTCTATACCGCGCTGGTATTCAATAGCCGTGAGACAGCAGATAACCTTAAGAAGAGCGGCGCGTTTGTTCCGGGGATTCGCCCAGGTGAACAGACCGCTAAGTTCATCGACAAGATTTTGATGCGATTGACTTTGGCTGGTGCCTTGTACATCACGTTGGTGTGCTTGTTACCGGAGTTCTTGGTTATGCGTTGGAATGTACCGTTTTATTTTGGCGGCACCTCTTTGCTGATTATTGTTGTAGTTACGATGGACTTCATGGCTCAGGTTCAGGCCTACATGATGTCTCACCAGTACGATTCACTGCTCAAGAAGGCTAACTTCAAGGGCGCGAATATGCCAATGAGATAAGCGAGAGCAATGTCAAAGGACGACGTCATTCAGATGCAGGGTGAGATTCTTGAGAATCTTCCCAACGCAACTTTCCGTGTCAAGCTAGAAAATGACCATGTGGTGTTAGGTCATATTTCCGGCAAGATGCGCATGCATTACATCCGGATTTTGCCGGGCGATAAAGTCACAGTGGAGCTCACCCCCTATGACCTAACGCGCGCCAGAATCGTATTCCGCTCGAAATGAGCGGCCGGGTTACAGATAACAGGAGTCAACCATGAAAGTAATGGCATCGGTTAAGCGGATTTGCCGCAATTGTAAGATTATTAAACGTCACGGCGTCGTGCGAGTTATTTGCACCGATCCGCGTCACAAGCAGCGTCAAGGTTAATACAAGGAATCGTTATGGCCCGTATTGCTGGCATCAACATACCGCCACATCAGCACGCCGAAATCGGCCTGACTGCCATTTTTGGCATCGGTCGTACTCGTTCACGCAAAATCTGTGAAGCCGCTGGTGTTCCCCTGTCGAAGAAGGTCAAAGACCTGACCGATGCAGAACTCGAGCGTATCCGCGAGCACGTTGGCGTGTTTGCGGTGGAAGGTGATTTGCGCCGTGAAGTTCAGTTGTCGATCAAGCGTTTGATCGACCTCGGAACGTATCGCGGCATGCGCCACAAGCGCGGCCTGCCCGTACGTGGTCAACGCACTCGCACCAACGCCCGCACCCGCAAGGGACCGCGTCGCGCTGCTGCAAGCCTGAAGAAATAAAGAGGATTAGAAGATGGCAAAAGCTTCTACCGCCGGCGCTACCCGCGTTCGCAAAAAAGTCAAAAAGAATGTGTCGGACGGCATTGCACACATTCACGCATCGTTTAACAACACCATCATCACGATCACCGATCGCCAAGGTAATGCCTTGTCGTGGGCGACCTCCGGTGGTGCTGGTTTCAAAGGCTCACGCAAGTCGACCCCGTTTGCAGCGCAGGTTGCTGCGGAGACGGCCGGCAAGCTGGCAATCGAATATGGCATCAAGACACTTGAAGTTCGCATCAAGGGCCCAGGCCCAGGTCGCGAATCTTCAGTGCGTGCGTTGAATGCGCTGGGCATTAAGATCTCGAGCATCGCCGATATCACGCCCGTGCCGCACAACGGTTGCCGTCCACCCAAGCGTCGTCGTATCTAAGGGGAACCCACATGGCACGTTATACCGGTCCCAAATGCAAACTCTCGCGTCGCGAGGGTATTGATCTTTTCCTAAAGAGCGCACGCCGCTCGCTGGATTCCAAGTGCAAACTGGACTCCAAGCCTGGCCAACACGGTCGCACTTCAGGTGCCCGCACGTCAGACTATGGTCTACAGTTGCGCGAAAAGCAAAAGCTCAAGCGCATGTACGGCATTATGGAAAAACAGTTCCGTAAATATTTTGCAGAAGCTGAGCGTCGCAAAGGCAACACGGGCGAACAGCTCATCCAGTTGCTCGAGTCGCGTTTGGATAACGTTGTATACCGCATGGGTTTTGGTTCGACACGCGCAGAAGCGCGCCAGTTGGTCTCGCACCGTGCGATTGAACTCAACGGCCACACCGCAGACATTCCTTCGATGTTGATCAAGTCAGGCGATGTTGTTGCGATCCGCGAAAAAGCAAAAGCCCAAGCGCGCATCCGCGAATCGATGGACCTCGCTTCAGGCAATGGTTTGCCCCAGTGGGTCGACGTTGATACCGCCAAGCTCGTTGGTACGTTCAAGCAAGTGCCTGATCGTGCAGATGTCGCGCGCGACATCAACGAATCGATGGTCGTCGAATTGTATTCACGCTAATAATCGCTTTAAAAAGTGTGCAGCACGGCTGCGCATTTTTTATGATGATGAAGTTAAGCTTTCACCCATCAGCCTTATCGGCGTAACGAGCCGAGGGTATTGAAAAGGAATTGCAGATATGTCACAAGGTTTTCTCAAGCCACGTTCGATCGAAGTCGAACCCGTAGGCCTCAATCACGCCAAAATCATCATGGAGCCGTTTGAACGCGGCTTCGGGCACACGCTGGGCAACGCGTTGCGTCGCATCCTGTTGTCCTCGATGACGGGTTATGCGCCAACCGAAGTGCAGATCACGGGCGTCGTGCACGAATACTCGACGATTCCTGGCGTGCGTGAAGATATTGTAGATATTCTCTTGAACCTCAAGGGCGTGGTGTTTAAGCTCCACAGCCGTGACGAAGTGACCCTGACCCTGCGCAAGCAAGGTGCTGGCATCGTTTTGGCGTCAGATATTGAATTGCCCCACGATGTTGAAATCGTCAACCCGCATCAAGTCATTGCAACGCTGACGGACTCCGGCAAGCTTGAAATGCAGATCAAGGTTGAGAAAGGCCGTGGCTACGTTCCCGGCAACGTGCGCGCCCTGATCGACGATCGTGCACACACGATTGGTCGCATCGTGTTGGATGCATCTTTTAGTCCAGTGCGTCGCGTCAGCTACGCTGTTGAAAGCGCGCGCGTTGAGCAGCGTACCGACCTCGACAAGCTTGTGTTGGATGTTGAAACAAATGGCGTGATTAGCCCGGAAGAAGCCGTGCGTCAGTCGGCACGTATTCTGATGGATCAAATTTCGGTGTTCGCAGCCCTCGAAGGCGCTGGCGATTCGTACGAAATGCCGAGCCGTGGTGCGCCACAGATCGATCCAGTGCTTTTGCGCCCTGTTGACGATCTCGAGCTGACCGTACGTTCGGCGAACTGCCTGAAAGCGGAAAATATTTACTACATCGGTGACTTGATTCAACGCACCGAAAACGAATTGCTCAAGACACCAAACCTTGGTCGCAAGTCGCTCAACGAAATCAAAGAAGTCCTGTCTGCGCGCGGCTTGACGTTAGGCATGAAGCTTGAGAACTGGCCACCAATGGGCCTTGAGCGTCCATAAGCGTTTTATCAGTAAATCAATACCTAGCCGAACCTGACGATCGGATTCGGTTAGGGCAATAGTAGAAAGACCAGCAACACCAGCAGTGCCAACATCGGCCCGCAGCAAGAAAATTTGTTGATAGAAGAGCTGAATAACCTCGAGCGGACACGCTCTTAATAGATTCAATAAGGAAAGTATCATGCGTCACGGTAATGGATTACGTAAGCTCAACCGCACCAGCAGCCATCGTCTTGCGATGTTCCGCAACATGGCTGTCGCGTTGTTGACCCACGAAGCGATCAAAACGACCTTGCCTAAGGCAAAAGAATTACGTCGTATCGTTGAGCCCCTCATCACGATGGGCAAGAGCCCCACCCTAGCAAACAAGCGTTTGGCATTTGCCCGTTTGCGCGATCGCGAGATCGTGCTCAAGTTGTTTGCTGATATCGGCCCACGCTACGCAGCACGTCATGGCGGCTACACCCGCATTCTTAAAATGGGTTTCCGTCAGGGTGACAATGCACCCATGGCCTTTATGGAATTGGTTGACCGCCCAGTGGTTGAAGAGACCGTTGAAGAAGCCGCCGAATAAATTTCGATAGCTCAAAATAAAAAAGGCCTCGGTTTATCCGAGGCTTTTTTGTCAGAGGACGCCCATGAATCAAACAGACACCGTACTTGTGCTGAGCAACGCTCCGGATGAGGCTGTCGCAACGTGTATTGCCGACGCCCTGGTGTCAGAGGGTTTGGCCGCCTGCGTGAACATTGGCGCCCCCATGCAGTCTGTTTACCGCTGGCAAGGGGTCGTTGAGAAAGCCACAGAGATTCCGCTGACAATAAAAACAACTGCATCTAAACAGGCTAATCTAATAGAACGCCTGATTGCTTTGCACCCGTATGATGTGCCGGAAGCGATTGTGGTGCAGATTATCGGCGGGTATGCGCCTTACTTGAACTGGGTGCGCGAGAACTAAATGGCTCTAACCAGACACGCGATACAAAAAATTGGCTTT
>CANFEI010000093.1 GCA_947445495.1 Alcaligenaceae bacterium | reverse complement strand
GGCACCCGCATTAAGCAAGCGCTGTACGTCGCTGACTTGTCGGACGCCCCCACCAACGGTCAGGGGGATGAACACCTGCGCGGCCACTTGTTCGATGATGGGCAAAATCAAATCGCGGCCATCACTGGTTGCCGTGATGTCTAAAAAGGTAAGCTCGTCCGCACCTTGTTCGTTGTAGCGCCGTGCAATCTCAACGGGATCTCCCGCATCAACGAGCTGGACAAAGTTCACGCCTTTAACGACACGCCCGGCCGTGACATCTAGGCAGGGAATAATGCGACGAGTCAGTCCGCTGACCGCGCTCGGCGCTGTTGCGATGGTCATGGTGAAAGTTCGTCAGCGCGTAGTTGCGCAGCTTCGAAGTCCAGCGTGCCCTCGTAGATGCTGCGACCCAGGATCGCGCCTTCGATGCCTTCTTCTTCAACCGCGCATAAGGCATCGATATCGCGCAAGTCCGTCACGCCACCTGAAGCGATCACCGGGATACGGACATGTTTTGCGAGCCGAACTGTCGCTTCGATATTCACACCACTCAGCATGCCATCTCGACCGATGTCGGTGTAGATAATGGCTTCACAGCCATAGTCTTCAAACTTTTTAGCTAAGTCTATGACGTCGTGTTTGGTGAGCTTGCTCCAACCGTCGGTCGCAACTTTGCCGTCTTTGGCATCAAGTCCGACGATGATGCTTCCAGGAAACGCACCGCAGGCGTCATGCAAGAACCCTGGGTTTTTTACGGCAGCGGTGCCGATGATGACGTAAGAGATACCAAAATCAAGATAGCGCTCAATCGTGTCGAGGTCACGGATGCCCCCACCAATTTGCACCGGCATCTCTGAGCCGACGGAGTCAACGATCGCTTTAATGACGGCTTCATTTTTAGGTTTGCCGGCGACGGCACCGTTGAGGTCGACGAGATGCAGACGACGTGCGCCTAGGTCATACCAGTGCATCGCCATCGCGACGGGATCTTCGGAGAACACAGTCGCATCCTCCATGTCGCCTTGGCGGAGTCTTACACAGCGACCGTCTTTGAGGTCAATTGCAGGGATCAGCAGCATATCTTTTTGTGATCAAGAGCGGGACGGCATCGTACACATTATGCGTGCGCACCGATCGCTCGGTTGGGTTAAGGGTTCCAGTCTACAAAATTCCGGTAAAGACGCAAACCCGAATCAGCACTTTTTTCGGGGTGAAACTGTACGGCAAAGATATTTTCGTGTGCAACAGCGCAGGTAAAACCCACGCCGTACTGGCTTTGACCCACGGTTACCGCAGGGTCGGTCGGCGCAGCGTAGTAACTATGTACAAAATAAAACGGCGTGGAATCAACAATGCCTGCCCAAAGTGCATGGGAGCGCGTTTGACGAACAGGATTCCAACCCATGTGCGGGACTTTGAGTCGGCTGGCACGATCGGTTTGTTCGCCGAATTGTTCTGCAAAGAGCGGCCCACTGAAGCGTTTAACTTCGCCTTTGAAAATACCCAGGCTTGTTGTATTGCCTTCGTCGCTGCGTTCAAAGAGCATTTGTTCGCCGACACAAACACCTAGCAAAGGTTTATTGCGCGCGGCGCGCACGACTGCCTCGCGCAAGCCAGCTTCGTCTAGCGTGCGCATGCAGTCTGACATCGCACCTTGCCCAGGAAACACGACGCGATCTGCCGCGTCAATGTCTTGCGCGCGCTTGCACAGACGAATATCAGCCTCAGGCGCCGCGTGGCGCAAGGCTCGTTCGACGGAGTGGTAGTTGCCCATGCCGTAATCGACGATGGCAATGGAGGTCATAGGCTAGAGCACGCCTTTGGTCGAAGGCACCACGCCAGCAATCCGTGGATCGAGCTCGAGCGCCATACGCAGTGCGCGCCCAGTTGCTTTGAAAATCGTTTCGCACTGGTGATGTGCGTTGACGCCGCGCAGGTTGTCGATGTGCATTGTCAACAGCGCGTGGTTCACGAGTCCTTGGAAGAACTCGATCGTCAGATCAACATCAAAGTTACCCACGCGCGCACGGGTGAACGGAACATGAAACTGCAACCCGGGACGACCAGAAAAGTCGACCACCACGCGTGAGAGCGCTTCGTCAAGGGGCACATAGGCGTGACCGTAACGACGAATACCCGCTTTATCGCCAACAGCCTTCGCGATTGCTTGGCCAAGCGTGATCCCCACATCTTCCACGGTGTGATGTGCATCAATGTGCAAATCACCTTCTGCATGAATGTCGAGATCGATCAAGCCATGGCGCGCGATCTGGTCAAGCATGTGATCGAGGAATGGCACGCCGGTATTAAGTTTCTGGCGGCCGGTGCCATCTAAGTTGATCGCCACGCGAATACGCGTTTCGTTTGTGTTGCGGGTAATTTCTGCAGTACGCATGTCGTGCACTCGTGTCATCGGACTCGATATTGTATGGCGGTCTGGGTCGTTTATGACTGATGTAGGCCGATTACTTACCTGTGAGCCGGAAACTAGCGCTGGCGGCATGCGCAGATAGTCCCTCTCCCAAGGCGAGCTCATTGGCGATTTTGCCCAATGTTTGCGCCCCGGCAGCAGACACATGGATCAGGCTCGAGCGCTTTTGGAAGTCGTAGACCCCTAAGGGCGAGGAAAATCGCGCGGTGCGTGACGTGGGCAACACATGATTTGGTCCCGCGCAATAGTCGCCGAGCGCTTCGGAGCTGTACGCCCCCATAAAAATAGCGCCAGCGTGGCGCAAACGGGGCAACCATTGCTCGGGCTGTTCGGTAGAGACCTCAAGGTGTTCGGGGGCGATACGGTTGCTGATCTCGCAAGCTTCGGCGAGGTCGCGCACATGAATCAGAGCGCCACGATCGTGCAGACTCGTGCGAATAATGTCAGCGCGTGGCATGGTGGGCAACAGACGCGCGATCGAAGCCTCAACGGCGTCAAGATAGTGTGCATCCGGGCAAAGCAAGATTGCTTGAGCCAGCTCGTCGTGTTCTGCCTGTGAAAACAGATCCATGGCGATCCAGTCGGCGGGCGTCTTACCGTCACAAATAATCAAAATTTCACTTGGCCCAGCGATCATATCGATCCCGACCGTGCCAAACACGCGTCGTTTGGCGGCGGCAACGTAGGCATTGCCCGGCCCTACGATCTTGTCAACCGCAGGGACGGTCTCAGTGCCATAGGCCAGGGCGCCAACCGCTTGGGCGCCACCGATCGCAAAACAACGATCGACGCCGGCAATCGCTGCCGCAGCCAACACCATGGCATTGCGCTGACCGTGTGGCGTGGGAGTGACCATAATGACTTCGGACACACCCGCTACTTTGGCGGGGATTGCATTCATTAGGACCGACGAGGGATAGGCGGCTTTGCCACCGGGGACATAGAGGCCGACGCGATCTAAAGGCGTAATTTGTTGCCCCAGCTTGGTGCCGTCTTGCTCGACGTAAGACCAGCTCTCTTGGCGCTGGTGGTCGTGGTAGGCGCGCACGCGCGCCGCGGCAACCTCAAGCGCTTTTCTCTGAAAAGCCGGTAAGTTTGTAAGCGCTTGCTCCCACTCTTGTCTGGGTATTTCAAGGGCAGCCACGTTAGCCGCATTGACTTGGTCAAACTGATTGGTGAGTTCGAGTAGGGCAGCGTCACCTTCGCGGCGCACGCGCTGCAAGATACGAGCCGTGACGGCTTCGATCGCATCGTCTTGCTCTGCATCAAAAGCCAGTAATTTTTTGAGCGAGGCCTCAAAGTCCGGCGCCGATGATTTCAGCCTAGTGATCGTCGCCATAGTTACCCGCGGCTCGCACGTTCGAAGGCATCAAGAAGGGGTTGCAATTGCGTGTGACGAGTTTTTAGCGCCGCGCGGTTCACAACCAACCGAGATGAAATTGGCATGATGTCCTCAACAGCGACCAGATCGTTCGCCTTGAGCGTATTGCCGGTTGAAACAAGATCGACGATCGCATCGGCTAAGCCGACGAGCGGCGCCAGCTCCATGGAGCCATAGAGCTTAATGAGATCGACGTAAACCCCTTTGGCCGCGAAGTGTTCACGGGCTGCTTGCGTGTACTTTGTGGCGACACGCAAGCGCGCGCCCTGATGAACGGCAGCGTTGTAATCAAAGCCTTTGCGCACGGCAACGGACAATCGGCACTTTGCAATATTCAGATCAATCGGTTGGTACAGGCCGCCTGGGTGCTGTGCCGCGTGCTCGATGAGCACGTCTTTACCCGCAATGCCGAGATCGGCCGCGCCGTACTCAACATAGGTCGGGACATCAGAAGCGCGCACGATAATTAAGCGCAAATTCGGATCGCTTGTCGCGATAATGAGTTTGCGGGATTGCTCGGGATTTTCGCTCACGCGAATGCCCGCCGCCTCCAGAAGAGGCAGTGTTTCGTCAAAAATGCGCCCTTTTGAGAGCGCCATCGTCAGTGGCCGATCGAGCGCTTGCGTGCTCATGAGGTTTCCTTCAGCTTGAAATTCGTTCGATGTTAGCGCCTATGGCCCTAAGTTTGTGCTCCATACGCTCATACCCACGGTCCAAATGATAGATTCGCTCAACGAGCGTCTCACCTTCTGCTGCGAGTCCGGCGATCACTAGGCTAGCCGAAGCACGCAAATCTGTGGCCATCACTGTAGCGCCAGACAATTTTTGCACGCCGCGAACGACCGCTGTGTGTCCGTCGATATCGATGTTTGCGCCGAGGCGCAAGAGCTCTTGGACGTGCATGTAGCGATTTTCAAAAATGGTCTCTACGATAACCGAGGTGCCCTCAGCAATCGTATTGAGGGCCATGAGCTGGGCCTGCATGTCCGTGGCAAAGCCGGGGTATTCGTGGGTACGAAAGTCGACCGCACGCGGCCGCTTATGCATGGAGGCCTGTATCCAGTCATCGCCGCAGGTGATGCTCAGGCCTGCTTCGGAGAGCTTTGCAAGGGTGGCCCCCATTGTTTGGGGGGCGGCTTGGCGCAGGATGATGTCGCCCCCTGCTGCGCCCACCGCACAAAGAAAGCTCCCGGCCTCAATACGATCTGCGATAACGGTATGGGTGGCCCCATGCAAGGCGTCGACCCCGTCGATCACGATGCGGTCGGTACCATGCCCTTTGATACGGGCGCCCATTTTGATGAGTAGCTCGGCCAAATCGACGACTTCGGGTTCGCGCGCTGCGTTTTCCAAAACGGTTTGGCCTTGCGCCAGCACGGCCGCCATCATTAGGTTCTCGGTTCCGGTGACCGTTACCATGTCGGTTCGAATCACGGCACCTTGCAGCCGCTTGGCTTTTGCCACAACGAAACCATGCTCGATGCGGATATCCGCTCCGAGTGCCGCCAAGCCACGGATGTGTTGGTCGACGGGGCGCTGTCCTATCGCACAGCCGCCCGGCAAGCTCACGCGGGCTTCACCAAAACGTGCGAGCAAGGGCCCGAGCACTAGGATCGACGCACGCATGGTCTTGACCAGCTCGTAGGGCGCTTCAAGTGCAGTAAGTTGATCAGCAGTGATGCTGACCGTGTTGCCGGCATCGCGATCGCAGCGCACGCCCATCTGACCGAGCAGCTTGAGTGTGGTGGAGATGTCGTTGAGGCGGGGAACGTTTGTCAGCGTGATGGTGTCTGCGGTGAGTAGGCCCGCACATAAAATCGGCAGCGCTGCGTTTTTCGCGCCTGAGACGCTGATCTCGCCCTTAAGTTGATTGCCGCCTGTAATGCGCAACTTATCCATTAGCGATTTCCGTTGAACTCTTCAGGGGTCAGTGTCTGCATGGAGAGTGCGTGGATCTCTTGCTTCATGCGGTCTCCCAATGCGGCATACACGAGTTGGTGACGCGCAATCAGACGCTTGCCTGCAAACGCAGAACATACGATGACCGCCTCGAAATGGGCGCCGTCACCGGTCACTTCGATATGTTCGCAGTCCAGACCATCGGCGATATAAGTACGAATGTTTTCCGGGGTGGGCAGCATAGTAGTCAACGTCCTTTTAAGTTCTAAGTTTGTAGCCATTGC
>CANFEI010000092.1 GCA_947445495.1 Alcaligenaceae bacterium | reverse complement strand
GGGCTCGGTGAGCGGAGCGCTAGTTGGCGCGTTGCTGATCGGCCTCGTGCGCTCTTTTGGCTCGATCGGGTTTCCTCTGTTTGTAGAAGGCATCATGTTTATTGCGATGGCCTTAATACTCGTGCTCAAGCCGAGCGGTCTGCTCGGCAAGGAGCAACGCTAATGAACACACATTCAAGCTTCAATAAGGACCTACTTATCGCGTTGGCAGGGCTCGCGATCTTAGTCGCGATTCCCTTTTTCTCACCCGGGCGCGTGGCGCTAGATTTTGTCATCCGATTGGCTGCCTTTGGTCTTTTTGCGACCTCGCTCAATATTTTGGTGGGCTATGGCGGCATGGTGTCATTCGGGCATGCCATGTTTTTTGGCGGTGGGGCCTACGCCTTTGGCCTACTCATGCAGAAAGGTGGCGCTTCCATCCCTGTGGCAATACTCGGCGCTATCCTGTTTTGCGCCCTCTTGGGCTTTGTCATTGGCGCGATCTGCGTCAGGCTAAAGGAAATCTATTTTTCTTTCCTAACGCTCGCCTTCCAAATGTTGATTCACAGCATCATCATCACCTGGACATCACTCACGGGTGGCGATCAGGGACTGATGGGAGGCATTCCTCGCGTCTGGGGTAGTTTGAACCTCGCTGATGTACACACCTTGTATTGGTTTTCTTGCGTGCTTGGCGTGGTTTGCCTCTTTCTCATGCGCACCATCCTCCAGTCACCGTTCGGCTACACCTTGCGAATGGTGCGCGACAACGCAGATCGTGCACAGTTCTTAGGCATCAATGTATGGCGAGTTCGCCTGTATGCGTTTATCTTGGCCAGCTGCTTTGCAGGCATTGGTGGCGTGATCATGGCGTTATTTGTATCAGGCGCCTACCCAGAGTTCAGCTACTGGACGATGTCAGGTGAAGCCGTCTTTATGATCATGATGGGTGGTCTGCACACCTTTATCGGTCCAGTCGTCGGCGCAGGACTCTTAATGGTCTTTAACGACATCATCACGCGCACAACCGAATACCATGGCTTAGCGCTTGGCATCATCGTCCTGTTTTTTGCCTTGGGTCTCAAACGGGGCATGACGGATTTCGTTGTCCAAATTTATCAGTCACTCAGCCGTAAAGGAGCACGTTCATGAGTAAGCCTTCCATTACTGTTGTCACGGGCGGCTCAAGCGGCATCGGTGCAGCATGCGTCCGACACCTCGCCAAGCGCGGCGACCATGTTGTATCGCTAGATTTGCCCGGTACGTGGTCCGACGAGAAAATGAAGGCGATGAGCGTACATGCCTATGCATGCAATGTGACCGATGACGATGCGATGCATCAAGTTGCAAAGATGATTGAAGACACGCACGGTCCTGTCACGGCTTTAGTCAATTGCGCAGGGATTTTGCAACATCGCCTGCCGCCTGATCGCCTCACCATGACGGAATGGGATCGCGTCGTCGATATCGATCTACGCGGCACGTATCTTGCGTGTGCGATTTATGGCTCCCGGATGGTGGAGCTCGGCGGCGGTGCAATCGTTAATATTGCCTCAATCACGTCACTGCGGTCCTCTCCATTGCACGCCTATGGTCCCGCTAAGGCTGCGGTCGCCGCCATGACGGCTGGCCTAGCGGCAGAGTGGGGACGTTCTGGTGTACGCATCAACGCGATTTCTCCTGGCTATGTGTTGACTGAGGCACTACAGGCTGCGATTGATCGCAAAGATCGTAATCCCGAAGACCTCACCTCACAAGCGGCGATGGGTCGTTTCGTTACACCCGATGAAATCGCAGACTCAGTCGGTTTCTTGTTATCTCCTGCGGCAAAAGCCATTACCGGTATCAACCTTCCTGTTGACGCGGGTTGGTTGGCTGGGTCGACTTGGCAAACATACGGCGGCGTTCCACCAGCACGCAACGTACAAAGCGAGGGTCGCAAGTAATGCTCAAGATCGAACACCTTAATAAGTCCTTCGGTGGTGTAGTCGCGACCTCTGATGTCTCGATTCATTTCAAAACAGAGTCGTTAAGCGCTGTCATTGGTCCCAATGGCGCTGGTAAAACCACCTTCTTTAACTTGATTTCTGGCGCGTTGCGACCTGACTCGGGTCGGATTTTGCTGGACGGCGAGGATATCGTAGGCACTCCCAGTAGCGAGATTGTGCACAAGGGAATTGGTCGTGCTTTTCAGGTAGCCAAACTATTTAAGACCTTAACGGTCGAAGAATCTTTGCGCGGCGCCTTGATGTCGCCTCTCGGGAAGTCCTCGCAAATGCATGGTCGCTTTCCCTTGGCGCAAACGCGCGATCGCGCTTACGAGGTCATGGAACAACTTGGTTTGCACAACAAAGCTGATGTCATTAGTGGCAATCTCTCGCATGGGGATCAAAAGCTCCTCGATATGGCGTTAGCACTCGTGCTCAAGCCAAAAGTGCTGTTGCTTGATGAACCTGTTGCAGGCATGGGACCCGAAGAGCGTGAGCAGATGATTCAAACTGTGTACGCGCTCTGGAAAAAAGGTGGGCTCACCGTTGTATTGATCGAACATGACATGGAGATTGTCTTCCGTATTTCTCAGCACATTCACGTGCTGTCATACGGCAAGGTTCTCGCCGAAGGCAACGCAGAGCAGATCCGTAACAATCCAGCGGTGATCGAAGCCTATCTAGGAAAGCCAGCGGAGGTGCACGCATGAGCAAGCAAGTATTGAAAGTCGACGGCATCGATGTTTTTTACGGAACAAGCCAAGCGCTCTTTGGTTTGTCTTTCGATGTACAACAAGGTGAAACCTTAGCCTTATTGGGGCGCAACGGAGCAGGCAAGAGCACGACCATGAAGTCGGTCGCGGGTGTTATCCCAGCACGCAAAGGGACCGTTACCCTGCACAACCAAGTTGTGACAGGCAAGGCCGCGCACTTGATCGCACGGGCTGGCGTAGGCTACGTACCCGAAGATCGCCAGATTTTTCCGGATCTGACTGTTGAGGACAATCTCACCATCGCAGTCAAGAAAGGCGCTAACGGTGAAGACGATTGGAGCGTTGCACGGGTCTATGACATGTTGCCGCTGCTCAAGCCTCTGCGCGAACGTCTTGGCGGGCAACTTTCTGGTGGTGAACAACAAATGCTAACGGTCGGTCGCTCCCTGATGGGCAACCCGGATGTTCTATTGCTCGACGAACCCAGCGAAGGTCTCGCCCCCATCATGATTCAAAAAATTGACGAGCTAATTCAATCATTACGGAAAATGGGGAAGACCATCGTGCTAGCCGAGCAAAACCTGCACTTCTGTTTAGGCTTGGCCGATCGCGCTGTCGTGATCGACAAAGGTAAAGACGTGTTCTGTGGAACGATTTCAGAGCTCAACGCCAACGCTGAAATCAAACAGCGCTATCTGTCGGTCTAACTCTTTCTAAAACTCAACGATGCACATCTCTCATCACACCGCTGCGCAAGCATTTGATCTGTCGGGCACGCGCATGCTGATTACCGGTGCAGCAGGTGGCATCGGTTCAGCCACCGCGCGCTTGTGTAATCAACTTGGCGCAACTTTGGTGTTAAGCGACTTTGGGCAGCAAGCGAAGCTCGAGGAGCTTGCGCAGCAGCTAAAGGGTGTGACCGCTGTAGAGTCTTGCGATGTGACGGACCGCACTGCAGTCGAAGCGATGATCCAACGCCACGGCCCCTTGACTGCAATGGCTGACACAGCGGGTATTTGCCCCTTTCATGACGACTGGATGGATCCCGGCTGGAATGAGGTCGAGTTCATGCGCGTGATGAAAGTAAACGTGCTTGGCCCGATCAATTTGGTCCGTGCAATCTTGCCCGGCATGATGGAGCGTAAACATGGTCGCATTGCTTTGTGTGGTTCCATCGCAGGCTGGACGGGCGGCTTAAGGGCAGGCCCGCATTACTCGGCCTCCAAGGGGGGCGTCCACGCGCTTGTGCGATGGTTTGCCGGGCGCGCGGCCCCACATCACGTCAACGTCAACGGCGTCGCCCCCGGTCCCATTGCCACGGGCATGACAGAAACTGGCGGCTACGAGCCGAACATCTATCCAATGAAGCGGCTGGGCGAGCCCGAAGAAATCGCAGGTATGCTGACCTATCTCTGTTCACCCGCCGCTAGCTTTGTGTCAGGTGCCATCATGGATGTCAATGGCGGCACCTTGATGCGCTGAGCCTTGCGCCTGCAGGGCTCGCGCAGTGGGCTGCTAGGTAGCTTCGCCAAAACCGCGCGCCACAATAATCTCGACCAAATTCGGTCCGCCACTTGCTAACGCTTCTTTCAGCACCGTCGCGATTTGGCTTGGATCGGTCACTAAACGCGCAGGCATGCCCATGCTCTTGGCAACACCCGCAAAATCGATGGCAGGATTATCCATATCCATCGCCACAAACTGATCCGTGCCACGCATCGCAAGCAAACGCTCTTTGATGATGCGATAGCTGCGGTTATTGATGATCACATAGGTGATCGGCAGCTTCAGGTGCGCAGCGGTCCACAACGACTGAATGCTATACATCGCACTGCCATCGCCAATGGTCGCTACCACTTGCCGCTTCGGATGCGCCAGGCTCACACCCACTGCGCCGGCCATCCCAAAGCCTAAACCACCGCTTGCTAGACCGTAATAAGCATGAGGATCATCCATCGGCAACATCGCTGAAATCGCAGGTGCAGCCGTGAGTGTTTCGTCTACAACGATCACGTCTTTTGGCAAGACATCCACTAACTGGCTGACCAGATAACGCTGATCAATCGGCTTAGCGTTCGCGCTTGCCGCAACATCTTGACGCGTCTTTGCACGGGCTGCAGACCAGTTGCGTGTCGCAAGCTCTTTTACCCGCGCTTGGGCTTGTTGTGCTTGTTCTGTCGTACGCGCTGCTCGCAAAATCGGCAGCAGCGCCAGAAGCGTCTCTTTCACATCAGCACGCACTGCGGTCGCGGTCGAGTAGTTCTTGCCTAGCTCCCAATCCCGTTCAGTGATGTGGGTAACGGGCAGCTCTGGGGGCAGCGGTTCGACGGTGCTCATGGGCGACATGCGCAACAGATCCGCACCAAGGCATAAGAGGTGATCGTATTGTTCAAGCGTCTGCCGGACTTTCTTTTGATTACGTGTCAGGTCGCCCATGCAAGTCGGGTGTGACGAGGGGTAGCGCGCGTTATACGGCACGGACTCTTGATAGACCGCGGCACCTAACAGCTCGGCAAGCTCACAGGCCTGCGCAAACATATCAGCGTTGGCGATTTCTCGACCGGCAACAATGACGGGCTTTTTCGCTGCAAGCAAGGTTTGTGCGATCTGTTTCAGTGCAGTATCACTAGGACGCACTGCGGCGTCCACGACAGTGGGGAAGCCAAATTCGATTTCCGCTTCTTCGTCGAGGACAGAGCCTGGCAAACTAATAAACACCGGCCCCATGGGTGGGGTGCGGGCGATCTTTGCGGCACGTCGAATAATGCGTGGCAAGTCTTCTAAGCGAGCAACCTCAAACGCCCATTTCACGAGTGGTGCGGCCATCGGCACGAGCGGCTCATACAGGAGTGGCTCTTGCAATCCATAGCCCACTTCGTACTGGCCCGCCGTGATCAACAAAGGTGAGCCAGAAAATTTAGCGCTATAGATCGCTCCCATCGCATGGCCAAGTCCCGGTGCGCAATGCAAGTTACAAGCAACCAATTTATTCGTGGCGCGGGCAAAGCCATCGGCCATCCCAACCACGATCGACTCTTGCAAGCCCAGCACATAGGTCAACTCAGGGAACTGCGGCACCGCTTCCATAATGGCAAGCTCCGTCGTACCCGGATTACCAAACATATGTGTCACGCCCTCATCGAGCAACAGCTTGATAAAGGCCTGACGACCCGTCATTTTTTGAACAGCCATTTTTTTCTCCCTAGATTATTTTTATGTCTTGATGCTTGCCAATCCTACAGACCCGCAAGCGTTTGCATGCGTGCAGGATCCAGTCCTAATTTTTTAGCGGCGTCCAACATATCGAACCATGTAGTGAAATCAACAGGGATGCCATGCGCCATGCGCTTGGCGCGTGACTCCCGCTCGGGCTCCCCCG
>CANFEI010000091.1 GCA_947445495.1 Alcaligenaceae bacterium | reverse complement strand
TGGATGGCGAGGCTGTGTACTACTTTGTCGGTATTGACGGAGCGCGTTTCCGCAAGCCGGTGTTGCCTGGCGATCAGCTTATTATTGAAGTCGAGGCCGAACGATTAGGACGTACGATTTGTAAGTATCAAAGTAAAGCGTTTGTCGACGGTGCTGTCGTGGCCGAGGCGAAACTTATGTGTGCGATCAGACCACTGGAAAAATAATGTCTGCCCAGATACATCCTACAGCTTTGATCGATTCGCAGGCCAACCTTCATGCATCGGTGAGTGTCGGCGCCTATTCCATTATTGGTCCGTATGTCGTGATAGGCGCGAATACGGTTGTTGGATCGCATTGCGTGATTGATGGGCACACCACGATTGGTTGTGATAATCATTTTTATCGGTTTTGTTCGGTGGGAGGCATGCCTCAGGACAAAAAGTACGCTGGTGAACCGACAAAGCTTGAGATCGGCGATCGGAACATGTTTCGTGAATACGTCACGATTAATACGGGCACTATCCAAGACGTAGGTGTGACGCGCTTGGGTTCGGATAATTGGGTCATGGCGTATGTGCATGTCGCCCACGATTGTCAGGTGGGTAGCCATGTGATTTTGGCGAATGGTGTGCAAATGGGCGGCCACGTCCACATCGGTGACTGGGCGATCGTTGGCGGCTTGGCGGCGGTCCATCAATTTGGGCGTATTGGTGCGCATAGTATGACGGGCGGGCAGAGTGCGCTGCACATGGACATACCGCCTTACGTGATGGGTTCTGGTAATCCGTGCGTGCCCGTTGGGATTAACGCAGAGGGCCTCAAACGAAGAGGCTTCTCGCCAGAAGCGATATCCGCGTTACGCGACGCCTACAAGATCATCTATCGCCGTGGTCTATCGCTTAACGATGCTTGCCAAGCGTTGCGCGCTCGGCAGCAAAGTGAGCCTGCGGTCGCCGAGGCGATCGAGCCCTTGCTGGCCTTTATCGCTGCCAGCACAAGAGGCATTATCCGCCCATGACTTGGCGACTAGGGCTGGTTGCTGGTGAACCCTCTGGGGATCTGATTGCCGCTCGAGTTCTCACTGGTTTGTCGCAGCGTGATCCTGGGCTAACAGCCGAGGGTATAGGTGGGCCAAACCTCGGTGCGCAGGGAATGGACATTTGGCATCCGATGCATGCGTTAACAGTATTTGGGTATGTTGATGCGTTGAAGCGTTTGCCATCGCTGTTTCGAATTTATCATGACGTAAAGTCTAGATGGCTGCGCGAACCTCCAAAGTTGTTTCTTGGTGTGGATGCCCCTGATTTTAATTTCAGGCTAGAGCATCGACTCAAGCGCGCAGGTATCCCAACCGTTCATTTTGTAAGTCCCTCTATTTGGGCCTGGCGCTACGAGCGCATTCGGCATATTCGTGAGTCGGTGTCACACATGCTTGTTCTCTTTCCGTTTGAGGAAGCGATCTACCGTAAGGAAGGCATTCCCGTGACGTATGTTGGGCATCCGCTCGCGGACGCCATACCGCTTAGCCCAGATCGCGCTGCCGCCAGAAAACGTTTAGGGCTGTCCGAAACCTCTCGCGTGATCGCGATTTTGCCGGGGAGTCGCTCCTCCGAGGTTCGATTGATTGCGCCGAGGTTCTTGCAGGCTGCGCAGCAAATGCAGCAACGTGACCCCTCCTTACACTTTATTGTTCCAATGGTGAACCAAGATCGAAAGCAAGAGTTTGAGGCCGCGCTTGCACTGTACCCAGTTAGACATCTGCAGATATTACTTTCTTCGACCCCAGCGGGTGTGCAGACAGATCCGGTCGCTTGGGTAGCGCTTGAGGCCTGTGATGCGGCATTGGTCGCAAGCGGTACCGCAACACTCGAGACCGCTTTATTTAAGCGTCCGATGGTGATCTCCTATGCAGTATCGCCGATGATTCGTCGTGTCATGGGCTGGAAGTCTGGTCAAGAGCGACCCTATCTACCCTGGGTCGGATTGCCGAATATTTTGCTAAATGATTTTGTCGTGCCCGAGCTCATACAGGAAGATGCGACACCTGAAAAATTAGCGAGCGCGATGTGGGAGTTATTAGATAGCCCATCTCGGTGCGAGCAAATGCAGAATCGATTTACTGAAATGCATCACACCTTGAAGCGCGATACGCCGGTTCGTGTTGCACAGGCACTGGAGCAAATTGTTCATGATGGGCGCTAAGCCGGCCTCCGCTCGCACAAAGGATCGTAACGTACAGCAAACAGATTTGTTTGTAAGTGATGTGGCGAACTTCAGGCATTGCGCAGGAGTAGATGAGGCGGGACGAGGTCCATTGGCCGGTGATGTTTACGCCGCTGCCGTGATCCTGGATCCTGCAAAGCCGATTGCCGGACTAGCTGATTCTAAGGTTCTCTCGGAATCTAGGCGCGATGCGCTTGCACTCGATATTAAAAAGCACGCAATTGCCTGGTGTGTGGCGAGTGCAAGTGTGGAGGAGATCGACCGCTTGAATATTCTGCAGGCGACGATGCTTGCGATGCAACGCGCTATTCAAGGCCTAGAGGTTGTGCCTGATCTTGCTTGGGTCGACGGTAATCGCGCACCGGTGTTGAACTGTGTTGTTAAAACAATAGTCAAAGGCGATGCGCTGGTACCGGCCATTTCTGCAGCATCGATATTGGCTAAGACAGCTCGGGATGAAACGCTCTTAACCTTACACGCGTTGTATCCGCAGTATGCGTTTGATCAACATAAGGGATATGGTACGGCACTCCATATGGAGCGCTTGCGTGAGTACGGACCGTGTCCGGCCCACCGCCGTAGCTTTGCACCTGTGCGTGTTTTATTGGATCCGCAATGAAAAGTATCGAGTCACGTTCGAATCCGTTGTACAAGCAATTGTTTAAATGGCAGTCGAGCGCAGGGCGTCGAGACGAACCAATCCTCTTGGAAGGTGTTCACTTGTGCGAGGCCTTTCTTGCACTCGGACGACAGCCCCAGTACGCCTTGTTCGATCAGGCGCGCATCGATGAACCTCAACTCGTCCGCTTGATCGATAAGTTATCAGAAGATGTTTGTTGTACGTTATCCGGCAGTCTGTTGGGTAACTTGTCGAATGTCGACACGGACCAAGGCGTATTGTTCGTCGTCAAGCCATCGAGTCCGCCGTTGCCTGAACAGTTAGCGGGCAATATGCTTTGGCTTGATCGTGTACAAGATCCGGGTAACGTCGGCACGCTACTTAGAACGGCTGCTGCGGCGGGTATTGTTCGTGTGCTGGCCTCAACGGGTACGGCGTCATTATGGTCGCCTAAGGTTCTGCGTAGCGCACAGGGGGTACATTTCGGATTGCGCTTACATGAGCATGTCGACTTAGTGGCTGCTACGCGCAGCTTGACCGTTCCTTTGATCGTAACGACGCTGCGTGGTGCGAGTGATCTCTTTGATACTAAGTTGCCGCCCCACGCCGCGTGGGTATTTGGCCACGAAGGGCAAGGCGTGAGTCAGTCACTGATTGATTTGGCTGCGCTGCGCTTAAAAGTCGACCATGCGCCCACGGTCGAATCCTTAAATATCACTGCGGCCGCGGCGGTCTGCCTCTTTGAGCAGCGTCGGCAACAGCGTTAAACGCCCTAGAAGGCAGAATGGCGATCTAAGCCGACTTCTTGTAATACGGTGGTTGAAATCTCTTCGATGGACTTTGTCGTGGTTGAGAGCGTCGGTATGCCTTCTCTGCGCATCAGACGTTCAGCTTCTGCGACTTCGTGGCGACATTGTGACAGAGAGGCATACTGGCTGTCTGGTCGGCGTTCGTGTCTGACTTCCGTGAGTCGTTCGGGCTGAATCGTTAGACCAAACAGCTTGGCGCGATGGGGCATGATCGTTTTTGGTAATGCCCCACGGTCAAAGTCTTCCGGTATGAGCGGAAAATTAGCAGCCTTGACACCGTATTGCATTGCTAGGTACAGGCTCGTCGGTGTCTTTCCGCAGCGAGACACGCCAATTAAGATGACGTCTGCTTGGGCGAGCCCTGAGACGAACTGGCCGTCATCGTGCGCTAAGCTAAAGTTGATGGCTTCGATACGGTTTCGGTACTGCAGCGAGCTAACTGCTTTATGCGACTTGCCGATAGAGTGGCTCGATTTCATTCCGAGGTTTTGCTCAAGCGGCTCAACAAATGCCCCAAATAAATCCAGAAAGAGTGCGTTGGCGAGCATGACACGCGACAGCAAATCAGGATTCACAAGCGTTGTAAAGACGATGGGTGGATTACCCTGATCGGCGGCACAGCGATTAATACGTTGTACGACCGTATCCGCCTTTTCTGCCGTGTCAATGAACGGCACACGCACTTGCTTGAAGGTCACCGACTCAAACTGTGACAGTACAGAGTGACTGAATGTTTCAGCCGTTATACCCGTGCCGTCCGAGATGATGAAAACGGTTCGTTCAGTGGCTGGCGTGGTCATATCGAATATCCGTCCCAAGGTTTCACAAGAGTATAATGCACTGCAGCAATGGTCTTGAAAGCTCACCGCAGAAAACTCACCGCAGAAACGTAATATTCTGCACATCGAGGGTAGTAGGCCAGTTTGGTTAGCGTGTGTCGCGCATTAACCAAACTCGCTTTCTTATATCGTTAAAGGTGACTTTCATGTCGTATGTCGTTTCATTCGAGCAGCTCCGCATGACGGACGTTGACTCAGTTGGAGGAAAAAACGCCTCGTTAGGCGAAATGATTAGCCAGCTCGCACATGCGGGCGTTCGCGTTCCAGGTGGTTTTGCGACGACGGCACAGGCATTTCGCGATTTCCTTTCCGGTACGGGATTGGATACGCGTATCGCTGATCGCCTCAAAACATTGAATCCGGATGATGTGCGCGAGCTTGCGTTGGCTGGTGCGCAAATTCGACAATGGATTGTCGAAGCACCCTTGCCCAAGCAGTTGCACGGTGATATTGCGTCTGCATTTGCGCAGCTTGATGCTGACGGAAAAGGCTCGTTTGCGGTGCGTTCGTCCGCCACGGCAGAAGACTTGCCGGATGCGTCGTTCGCAGGTCAGCAAGAAACTTTCTTGAACGTAGTGGGCTTCGACGATGTGATCGATAAGATCCGTCATGTGTTTGCATCGTTGTATAACGATCGCGCAATTTCATACCGCGTGCATAAAGGCTACGCGCATGCCGACGTCGCACTTTCGGCGGGTATTCAGCGGATGGTACGTTCTGATAAGGGCAGTGCAGGCGTAGTCTTCACGCTTGACACTGAGTCTGGCTTTGCCGAGGTTGTGTTCATTACGTCATCCTATGGGCTCGGTGAGACTGTCGTGCAAGGCGCGGTGAACCCGGATGAGTTCTATGTATTTAAGCCGACCTTGGCTGACGGAAAGTCTCCGATTGTTAGTCGACGCATCGGCTCCAAACTCTTGAAGATGGAGTTTGACAAAGACCGGACAGAGGGCAGGGCCGTACGCACAGTCGATGTGCCTGTGTCAGAGCGCAATCGCTTCTCGCTGACTGACGCTGAGGTCATTGAGCTCGCGAAATATGCGGTCATTATCGAGCAGCATTATCAACGGCCCATGGATATCGAATGGGGTCGCGACGGAATCGACGGAAAAATATACATTCTGCAAGCGCGTCCTGAAACAGTGAAGTCGCAAGAAGGTCATAGCGACGTGCAACAGCGCTATAAGCTGAAGGCAACGGGCGATGTGCTCGTGACGGGTCGTGCGATTGGACAAAAGATTGGTGCGGGTCCCGTGCGCGTGGTGGGCGATATTTCCGATATGGATAAGGTCCAAGCGGGGGATGTCTTAGTGACCGACATGACCGATCCAAACTGGGAACCCGTGATGAAGCGTGCCGCGGCGATCGTGACTAATCGTGGTGGTCGGACCTGCCATGCTGCAATTATTGCGCGCGAGCTGGGCATCCCGGCTGTGGTGGGTTGTGGTGACGCGACTGATCGGCTTAAAGATGGACATCAAGTGACGGTATCTTGCGCTGAGGGCGATGAAGGTCGGATCTACGACGGCTTAATTGAGACCGAGATTGAAGAAGTCCAGCGCGGTGCGATGCCTGATATCGGTCTTAAAGTGATGATGAATGTGGGGA
>CANFEI010000090.1 GCA_947445495.1 Alcaligenaceae bacterium | reverse complement strand
GGGCACACCAGGATCGATCTGGGCGCCGATCTGTACTTGCTGCATTCCTAAGGCTTGAACCACTGCACCCGAGGTTTCGCCGCCCGCTACCACCAGCTGTCCAACACCCGCTTGTACCAACCCGCAGGCAATCGACGCAAGCGTCTGCTCAACCCACTCACCAACCTTGGCAGAACCAAGTTTAGTTTGGATCGTTTTGAGCGCCTCGGGTTGTGCGGTGGAGTAAATCAGTACCGGGCCATCCACCAAGCGAGGAACTGCCCACGCAAGCGCCTCGCGCACGATTGCGGCACGCGCATCTTGCCCTTGCTCCATCCGCATGGGGTCCACGACATAAGCAGGACGACCTGCTGCGATGAAAGCTGCCACCTGCGCATTCGTTGCACGCGAACAGCTTCCCGCCATCACTGCTTGTAGTCCCTTGGCGCCTGGCAGGGTTGCGGCGCTTGCATTTGGCGCAATGCCAAAGTTCGCGGGCAAGCCAATCGCCACGCCAGAGCCTGCCGTCACTAAGGGCATCTCAGCCAGCGCTGGCGCCAAACGATGCAAATCTGCGTTGCTGACTGCATCGACAATCGCTACACCGACGCCTTGCTGCTTGAGTGCGGCGATACGTTGTTGGATTGCGGCCGTGCCCTGTGCAACTACCCCATGATCGATTAACCCGACCTTGCGCGTTGTCTGGGGTGACAACACACGCACAAGATTGGGATCTTTCATTGGTGTCAATGGGTGATCTTGCATACCACTCTCGTGCAACAACACATCACCGACAAACAAATAGCCTTTGAAAACAGTACGACCCACATCCGGGAATGCAGGCGTTGCAATGGTGAAGTCTGTCTTTAACGCTGCCATTAAGGCATCGATCACCGGACCGATATTGCCGTCTGGCGTCGAGTCGAAAGTGGAACAATATTTATAATAAATTTGACGCGCGCCCTGCTTCTGCAACCAATCGAGCGCTTGTAGCGATTGCTCAACCGCTTGGGCGGGCGCAATCGTACGACTTTTAAGCGACACCACCACCGCATCGACTGGTGCGCTGAGTGTAGTGGTCGGCACACCCACAGTTTGCAGCACACGCATGCCAGCGCGCACCAGATTATTTGCTAGATCGGTTGCACCGGTAAAGTCATCAGCGATACAGCCTAAGAGCACGCGATTCATGATTTGCATCCATCGAGCACCAAGCGTTGGCACCCGTAGTGTTTAGTTGAGTCAAATTATAAGGTAGGGTCTGCATTACACTTAGAGCGATGAGCCCACCATCTCCGAAAGTCATCACCCTACCACCCAATACGCTGCGCGCCAAAGGCAGCGGCCTATCCCTGCGGTATGGCATAGCCAAAAGCCCGTTTGGGCCATGCTTGCTGGCTTGGTCGAGTCAGGGGATCTGCTTAATACACTTTCTGGATGGTCAGGCGGCTCAAGTCGACATCATTATCAAGCATCTCTGGCCGCAAGCCTCGGCGCAACAAAGCCAAGCCGAAGCGCTATCGCTTGCCGCCTCGATTTTTGCTGCAGGCGGCCCAACCAAGCCACCCCATATCATTTTGTCGGGGACGCCTTTTCAACTCAAAGCCTGGCGCGCACTCCTAGACATTCCGTTCGGTGAAACGCGGTCTTATGGTCAACTCGCCGAAGCCATGGGCAGCCCAAGCGCTGCACGTGCAGCAGGGTCGGCTATCGGCGCAAACCTATTGGGTTATCTCGTGCCTTGTCACCGCATCATTCGTGACACCGGACAAACCGGTCAATATCGCTGGGGCGCCCAGCGTAAGGTCGCCATTCTAAATTGGGAAGCCACCCAACTTGCGGCGGCCCAAGCCAACCGTTAGCATCTCACTATCTATTGATTTACTTTTAGGATTTAGCAATGAGCCAACTGTTTACACCCATCACAATCGGTCCACTCAAGCTTGCAAACCGCATCGTGATCGCTCCTATGTGCCAATATTCTGCTGAAGATGGCGCAACGACCGACTGGCATACGATTCATTTGGGTCATATGGCGCTTTCTGGCGCAGGACTCCTGATCATTGAAGCGACAGGAGTAGAACCTATAGGCCGCATCACACACGGCTGTGTTGGGCTGTATTCAGACGAGACAGAAGCGGCACTCCAGGGCACGATTGATTCCGTGCGCAAATACTCCGATATCCCCATCATGATCCAACTGGCCCATGCTGGTCGTAAAGGATCGAGCCAACGTCCTTGGGAAGGCGGACAACTCATGGCGCCCAAAGACGGTGGTTGGGTACCGCAAGGCCCCTCCGCCATCCCTCAGCTACCGACCGAACCTGCCCCACAAGAGATTGATACAGCGGGGCTTAAGCGCATTCGCGAAGCATTTGTGCAGGCTGCCAAGCGTTCCATCCGCATCGGGTTTGAAGGCATTGAACTGCACAACGCCCACGGCTACTTGCTGCATCAGTTTCTATCCCCTATCGCAAACCAACGCACCGATGCCTATGGTGGCTCATTAGCCAACCGCATGCGCTTCCCGCTCGAAGTTTTTGAAGCCGTCCGTGCCGTGACGCCTTCGACGGCAAGTTTGGGCATACGCATTTCTGCAACGGATTGGGCCAACGGTGGCTGGACACCAGAAGAAAGTGTGGAGTACGGCAAGGCGCTTAAAGCGCTCGGTTGTGACTTTATCGATGTATCGAGCGGTGGCGTTGCGCACCAGCAAAAAATACCACTGGGCCCGAAGTATCAAGTTCCCTTAGCTGCGCAAATCAAAAAAGGAACCGGCCTACCCACCATGGCGGTTGGCCTGATTACCGAAGCAAAAGAAGCCGAAGAAATTATCGTGAACGGTGAAGCCGATATGGTGGCGCTTGCTCGAGGCATGCTCTACGATGCTCGTTGGCCTTGGCATGCTGCCGCCGAACTCGGCGCCAGTGTGAAAGCGCCCAAGCAATACTGGCGTTCGCAACCACGCGGCCTGACGACATTATTTGGTGATGCCAAGACTGGTGGCCGATAACACCAATCAGGCGGCCTCTAGTCCCTAAAGTTATTGAACTGCAGGGGTAGAGGCACATCCGCTTTTTTCAATAACGCAATCGCGTCTTGTAGATCATCGCGTTTCTTTCCCGTGATGCGTAATTTGTCACCGGTGATTTGCGTTTCCACTTTGAGCTTGGCTTCCTTGATTGATGCAATCAGTTTCTTAGAGACTGCCTGCTCAATGCCTTGCTTGACTGTGATCTTCTGACGCGCGCCGCCTAAGTTCTCGAGCGGATCGGCGACATCCATACAGCGGACATCGATGCTGCGCGCACTTAGGCGGCTACGCAAAATATCAATCATTTGCTTGAGTTGAAATACGCTTGACGCAACTTGCGTGACCACAAAACCATCAAGTTCAAACTTGGCATCCGTTCCCTTAAAGTCAAAACGGTTGGCGAGCTCTCGATTTGCTTGATCGACCGCATTAGTAAGTTCGTGTTTATCAACTTCAGAGACGACATCAAAAGAAGGCATAGCGAAATCCTGACAATAAAGACAAAATTCATTTTAGAATAGAACGCATCATAATTATCAGGGCAACACCAAATGGCAGACTGCAATGGCGTTATCAGCCAAATGTTCATTTACCCTGTTAAGTCCTGCGCGGGCATCGCCATCAACGAGGCACATTTAACCTCAACTGGCTTGGCGTATGACCGCGAATGGATGATTGTGGACCAGGATGGCATATTTCTGACCCAACGGCAGATTCCCCATATGGTGTGGATCACCCCAGAACTGACCAGCCACTCCCTAAAACTGAAGGCGCCGGACCAACCAACGCTGGAGATCGATCTCAATCAGCGAGGAGCCCAGCGTTCCGTGACCGTCTGGCGCGACACTCTGCTTGCCGATGATATGGGTGACGAGGCCGCTGCATGGCTCGATCACTATCTCGCGGTTCCTGGTAAGAAATTTCGTTTGGTGCGTTTTGCAAAGACCGCCACACGCTTTTCTTCAAAAGACTGGACCAAGGACATCGATGCCCTCAATATGTTCAGCGATGGCTTCGCGATATTGATTGCGACCCAACGTAGCCTAGATGTCTTGAACGAGCGACTATTAGAACGCGGTCACGAGACCGTCGACATGCTGCGCTTTCGGCCGAATCTGGTCATCGAAGACCTCGAAGCGCACACCGAGGATGACTTAAGTAACATCCAAATCCGAACACCATCAGGATTGATCGAACTCGCCTTGGTTAAGCCCTGCTCTCGCTGTCCGATTCCGAACATTAATCCTTACACTGCGAGCAGCTCACACGAGGTCATGGATACGCTCGCCACTTATCGATCGCTTACGCATATGGATGGTGCTGTTTGCTTTGGGATGAATGCCATTGTGCTTTCGGGCGCAGGCCATGCAATACATGTTGGACAACGCTTTGACGCCGATTACGCGATCTAAAGGAAAGACCCCATGGTCATGATGTCTTCACGTCTTATCGTGTGGCTTGGCGGTCTATTTTTATTTCTGAGCACCGCCCAAGGCGCACCCCTTAATCAAACACTCACCACGCTACACCAAGCCGTTCCAGGCGGTGTGGCCATCGTAGAAATCACCGCGAAACCAACCAAAGGGACAACACCCGAGGTCCGCTTTTTAGAAAAGCGTGTGCTGACGACACGAGACGACGCGGGGCGCAGCTTTGCAGTAGTGGGAATTCCCCTTTCCACTAAACCGGGGGTCCACCACATCACCCTGTCGATTGGTTCAGTCAAGAGTACGCTGAGTTTTGAGGTACGAGACAAGGCGTATCGCGAACAACGCATCACGCTCAAGACTAATAAGCACGTTCATCTGTCAGACGAAGACCTCGCTCGCTACAAACGTGAAGCCACGCTACAAGACAATGCCTATCAACAATTCAGTCCTACACACCCGAGCAACTTAATCCTAGACCGACCTGTAGATGCTCCGCTGTCGAGCCCCTTTGGACTCAAGCGCTATTTCAACGGAGAGGCGCGTGCACCGCACTCAGGACTAGATTTTGCAGCGCCGACGGGTACCCCCATCAAAGCACCTGCGGCAGGTACTGTCATCTTGACGGGTGATTTTTTCTTTAACGGCAAAACCGTCTTTGTTGATCACGGCCAAGGCATGATCAGCATGTTTTGTCATTTATCGGTCATCGGTGTGTCGGAGGGGCAAAAGCTCGAACGCGGTCAGGTGCTTGGTAACGTGGGTGCGACCGGCAGAGTCACTGGTGCTCACTTACACTGGAATGTCAGCCTAAACGATGCGCGTGTCGACCCAGCTATTTTTATTGGGATGTTTAGCCCATGACACACCCGCAATACGCGGATGTGTCATCGGGTGATCACGTTTATTAGGCCTCAGCGGGTGGAACGTAAGCGCCGTATTGGTTCGCTTCAGCTACCGTGTCCTGAACATACCAATAGATCAATACAACAATGCCGATAATGGTGATAAACAATAACTGCCACCACCCACTTCGTCCAATATCATGCAGACGTCTAGCGCCAGCAGCCCAAAGAGGGATCAAGAACGCGAGACTGATGATCATGGAAATAAAGTTGCCTGCAGCAAGACTGGCAATCCAGTTAATCAAAAACGTAAACAGATAAAACCACCAGAATTCACTTCTCGTCGCGCGCCCAGAAAAAGTCGCGTATTTTGACAAGCAAGTCGAAATAGCTGTACCAAATTTCATACTTCCTCCGATGGTCATAAAGAAAATGAGATTTTAGTGCGCTTCTCGATACAATTAAACACTAATGAGCTAACGCATACTTAATAAATATTCTCTTCTTACACCTTCCCTACAGGCGCTTCAACATGAGCATCCACTTTATTCGACACGGTGAAACCCTCTTGAATGCCGCCCGCGTCATTCAACCTGCCGATACCCCTCTGGGGCCTCGTGGGCTCGAACAAGCTGAGTTAGTCGCACAGCGCATCAAAGCATTGAAGCCCGCAGCGATTCTGAGCAGCGATATGCCACGCGCCTGGCAAACCGCACACGCTATTTCAAAGGCGACAGGGCTTGCACCGCGAGCAACTTCCTTGCTGTGGGAAAGAAACTTCGGTGACTTCCGCGGCAAAGCACACAAGGATTTTG
>CANFEI010000089.1 GCA_947445495.1 Alcaligenaceae bacterium | reverse complement strand
CTCGACCACTAAACTTTGAGGTGATGGATATGGGTTTTCGTACAATTTGCAGTAAAGCATTACTCGGTTTGTTGACGGTATGTTTTCTTGCGGGTGCGACAGCAGCTGCCGCTTATCCAGACAAGCCGGTCACGATTGTTGTGCCTTATCCTGCGGGCGGTGCGACCGATGTGATTGCTCGGATGCTCGCCGAGAAACTGACGGCGGCATGGAAGCAGCAGGTGGTTGTGACCAACAAGCCTGGGGCGGGTACGACCGTCGCGGCCGAGGCCTTGGCGCGCGCTCCGGGCGACGGCTACACGCTTTACATGACCACGGCAGCGCATACGATTAGCGCCAGCCTATATCGAAAACTTAACTACGATCCCATCAAGGATTTTGGGCCGATCACGTTGGTGTCGACCATCCCCTTGGTGCTGGTCACGAACCCTGCCGTTCCAGCCAAAACATTGAAAGAGCTCATCGATTACGCCAAAACTCAAAAAAATGGCTTAACGATGGCGTCGACGGGAAACGGCACCCCCCAGCACCTAGCGGGCGAATTGTTTAAGGCTAAAACCGGGACTCAGCTTGTGCATGTGCCCTACAAGGGCGACACCCCCATGTTGACTGACTTGATGGGCGGTCAGGTGCAGGTTGCGTTTGTGACACTGTCTGCAGCCTTGCCCTACATTAAGTCGGGTAAGTTGCGTGCGATTGCGCTTGCGCATGGTGAGCGTGTGGCTGCACTGGAAGGTGTTCCCACAACAGCTGAGGCCGGGATGCCAGGCTTCACGGCTGCGACGTGGTTTGGGTTGTATGGTCCTGCCTCAATGCCCGCAGCCTTGCGTGAAAAAATTTCTGCTGATATCCGACGCATTGTTGCTGAGCCTGGCATGACCCAACGGCTTCAAGACATGGGGGGGCAAGTCAACAACAGCACCCCCGCCGCGTTTCAGAAAGTGATCGACGCAGAGGTGATCAACTGGGCGCAGGCGGTCAAGCTATCAGGCGCAAGAATTGATTGATTGATCGATCGAGAGGGCGAGCAACTCGACAATCCGGTCGAGATCGCTCTCTGAAGTGATGAACGGTGGAGCCAGTAGTACGTGGTCACCCCGTTCGCCGTCGATGGTTCCGCCCATCGGGTAGACCAACAAGCCATTATCAAAGGCTTGCGCCTTCACAACAGTATGCAGTTTCTTGTTGTGATCAAAGGGCGCTTTGGAGGCACGGTCTTGGACCAGTTCAAGCGCCATAAAAAGCCCACGACCGCGGATATCGCCCACGAAGGGGTGATCCTTAAAACGCTGTTGTAGCGCGCGTGTCAAATAAGCGCCTCGCGCACGGACTTGGCCGAGCAAGCCGTCGCGTTGGATTACGCGTTGAACCGCGAGGGCTGCGGCCGAGGCAACTGGATGACCAAGGTAGGTATGCCCGTGCTGAAAACTGCCGCTTTTTTGGCGAAGTGCGTCAATGATGCGGTTGTGCGCCAGAAAGGCACCGATGGGTTGATAACCGCCTCCTAAGCCTTTGGCGATCACTACGATGTCGGGAATGATTTGCTCGGGCTCAAATGCGTAGAGCGTGCCCGTGCGTCCCATGCCACACATGACTTCGTCAGCGATCAGTAGAATGCCATAGCGATCGCACAGCGCGCGCACGCCACGAAAATATCCAGGGGTCGGAGGAAGCACACCCGCGGTGGCGCCCCCAACTGTTTCTGCACAGAACGCGATGATTTTTTCTGGCCCAGTAGCGATGAAGGTGTCTTCAATTTCTTTGAGTAGGCGAGTCGTGTAGGCATCTTGGGTCTCGCCAGCTCCACGATCGCGATATTCATAGCAAGGGCCAACGCGTGGCACGTCCATCAGTAAGGGGGCGAATTGTTTGCGTCGCTGCTCGTTACCGCTAATGGCCAAGGCGCCAAGGGTATTGCCGTGATAGCTCTGTCGTCTGGCGACAAAGACCGTTCGCTCAGGCTGACCCATTTCAACAAAGTACTGACGCGCTAATTTAAGGGATGCTTCGACGGCTTCTGAGCCGCCTGAAACGAAATAGACGTTGCCGAGTTCTTTCGGCGCGTGCTGGATCAGATGATTGGCCAACTCTTCAGTGACCTCGGAGGTAAAGAAGCCCGTGTGTGCATAAGCATGTTGATCGATCTGCGCGTGCATCGCCGCCAGCACGTCGGGATGTCCATGGCCCAAACACGACACCGCAGCGCCGCCGCTTGCATCGATATAGGCCTTATTGTGTTGATCATAAATATGAATGCCCTGCGCACGCGCAGCCGTTATAGGCGTTTTAAGCAGAGAACGATGAATGATGTGGCTCATAGAGGATCCGTGAATGCTTTAGCGGGAGAGGCCCTTGAGGGCGAGTCGGATGCCGTCAGAGACGCTCACACCATCCGGAAGTGTTTTTAACGCACTGAGCGCTTCACGCTCAGAGTAGCCCAGCGCAGTCAGGGCATGAAGGACGTCGTTTTGCGTGCCCGCGACGGCTGTGGGTTGCGCGCCTAGATCGGCACCGAGCTTGCCTTTCATTTCTAACAACAGGCGTTCAGCGGTTTTTTTACCGATGCCGGGTACACGCATTAAGCGTGCTGATTCTTGTAGCGTGATGGCCTGCGCAAGTTCGGTGGCGGACATGCCCGATAGGACGGCCAGCGCCGTGCGTGCGCCGATGCCGCTCACCTTGATGAGTTGGCGAAAGGTCGCGCGTTCTTCAGCGGTAGAAAAGCCGTACAGAATATGCGCATCTTCACGCACCGTGAGATGCGTCAAGAGCGTGACTTGTGTGCCTAACTCTGGCAGCGCATAAAACGTCGTCATGGAAACATCAATCTCGTAGCCGACGCCTTGTACATCCAGACCAATGCGCGGTGGCATTTTTTCAAACAACGTACCGGTGAGGCGACCTATCATGCTGAATCCTTGAGTAAGTGGGTTGTTAGCCCAGTAAGCGTCCTGCGCGCACGCGGGTACGACCACGTGATGTGCGGGCTTGATAGTTCATTTGACCAAGTTTTTCGGTGAGTGGGACGATGTGGGCATGACAGATCGCGCAGGCGAGCGCATCGGCCGCATCTGGTGGGGGAACACCATCTAGGCGCAGCAGACGTTGCACCATCATCTGCACTTGCTCTTTTGCTGCACGTCCGGCACCAACAACAGATTTTTTTATCTGTAATGCGGTGTACTCGTGGACAGCCAGATCACGATCCGCTAGCGCACAGAGCGCCGCGCCGCGCGCTTGACCGAGCAGGAGCGTGCTGGCTGGGTTGGTGTTCATGAAGACGATTTCGAGTGCTGCAACGTCAGGCTTGGTGTCCTCGACAATTTGTCGCAAGTTGTCGAGGATGACCTTCAAGCGAAGCGGCAGCGTGATGTCGCTTGGCACGACGATGGTTCCACTCGCAACATAGGAAAGTGTCGCGCCTTGTAGGTCGATGACGCCGAAACCAGTTCGGCGTAAGCCCGGATCAACGCCAAGAATCCTCATCGGGTCAATGGCCTAGTGACGGAAGTGCCGCATGCCGCTGAGGACCATGGCGATGCCGCGCTCGTTCGCAGCGGCAATCACCTCGTCGTCTCGCATGCTGCCACCCGGCTGAATCACGCAGCTTGCTCCCGCATCGATCACGACATCCAGACCATCGCGGAAGGGGAAAAACGCGTCGGAGGCGACTGCCGAGCCCTTCAATGTTAGACCTGCGTTTTCTGCCTTAATCGAGGCGATACGGGCTGAGTCGATTCGACTCATTTGGCCAGCACCGACGCCCAGTGTCATTCCATCACCACAGAAAACAATGGCATTGGATTTCACGAATTTCGCTACTTTCCAAGCGAAGAGCAGATCTGCCATTTGTTGTGGGGTGGGTTGCTTGTGCGTCACAACGCGCAAATCTTTGGCTGCAGTGGTGCCCGAGTCTGGAGTTTGGATGAGCCAGCCACCGCCCACGCGTTTGACATCGATATCGTTTTGTCCGGTTCCCATTGGTACGCGCAAGACGCGTACATTTTTCTTTGCTGCGAGCAGTGCGAGGGCGTCCTTGTCGTAGCCTGGAGCTAAAAGGACTTCAACGAATTGTCCGCTGACGGCTTGGGCGGTGGCCAGGTCGACCCTACGGTTAAAGGCGATGATGCCACCAAAGGCTGAGGTGGGGTCGGTCTTGAATGCCTTGTTGTACGCGTCGAGCGTGTTGTCGGCTGTCGCCACCCCACAAGGATTGGCATGCTTGACGATCACGCAAGCGTGGTTGCCAAAGCTACGCACGCAATCCCAGGCGGCATCGGAATCCGCGATGTTGTTGTAAGAAAGTTCTTTGCCCTGTAACTGAACAAAGTTGCCAAGCAAGCCAGTCTGGCGCGTGGGGTCAGTGTAGAAGGCCGAGAGTTGTTGAGCGTTTTCGCCGTAGCGCAGAACTTGTTGTTGATGCACTTGGAGGGTCAGCACGTTTGGCCAGGTGCTGCGTGCAGGCACGTTGTCTTGGGCGGGCTCCGCTTCAGTCAGGCTACTGAGGTAATTGGCGATCGCGCCATCGTAGGCGGCGGTATGGGCGTATACCTTGGTGGCGAGTTTTAAGCGCAAGCCATAAGAGGTTGAGCCGCGCTGATCAATTTCTTTGAGTATGGCAGGGTAGTCAGCAGGATCGATGACGACCGTGACGCCACCCTCTTCGGTGCCATGATTTTTGGCGGCGGCACGCAGCATGGCGGGTCCGCCAATATCGATATTCTCTATTGCGTCGGCAAACGTGCAGTCAGGCTTGGCAACGGCTCGACGAAACGGGTAGAGGTTGACGACCAACAGATCGATGCGATCGATCTTATGTTTTTTGAGGGTCGCCATGTGCTCATCGCTATCACGTCGCGCGAGCAGCCCGCCATGAATCTTCGGATGCAGCGTTTTAACGCGGCCATCGAGGATTTCTGGGGAGCCAGTGTGTTTGGCAACCTCGGTGACTTTGAGGCCAGCCTGCGCGAGCAGCTTAGCGGTGCCACCGGTAGACAAGAGGCGCACGCCACGCGAGGCAAGCGCCTGCGCGAATTCAACAATACCGTCTTTGTCTGAAACGGAGAGCAAGGCTGTTTTAATTTTCATTGCAGGCTTATTTTTCTGAGAGTAGTTTGTGGGAAAGAAGTTTTTTACGCAGGGTGTTGCGCGTCAGGCCGAGCATGTCGGCCGCTTTTGATTGGTTATTCTTGGCGTGTTGCATGGCGATTTGCAATATGGGTCGCTCGACGCAATGGATCACCATGTCGTACATATCGTTTGGTTGCGTATCGCCTAGATCGGTGAGGTACCGTTCGAGCGTTTCACGAACTGAATTTTGCAGAGCGTTGTATTGTTTCATGGTGTGGAGTGTCTAGCGCTTAGGCAGCCTGTTGATGGGCGACATCTTGTCTGGGATTGTCGCAGTTTGGCAGGCCTGTGTGTGGCAAAACGTCACCTTGGGCACTAAACCAGAGCTCGACCGCCGCCGCTTGCTCGGCGGTGCTTTCCAGTCGATTGATGTGGTCGGCAAAGGCTTGTCCGCCTGGCAGCCCATCAACATACCAGCCAATATGTTTACGCGCGGTGCGCACGCCGGTACGCTCACCATAAAAATGGTAGTGATCCGCAAGATGCGCCAAGAGCAAATCCCGCATTTCGTTCCAAGAGGGCGCAGCTAAATACTGCCCGGTACGCAGAAAGTGGTCAATCTCTCGAAAAATCCAGGGGCGTCCTTGCGCGGCGCGACCGATCATGATGGCATCCGCCCCTGTATAGGCGAGTACCTGGCGCGCTTTCTCGGGGCTGTCGATATCGCCGTTTGCTACGACAGGAATCGTGAGACTAGCCTTGACGGCCCGGATGGTGTCGTACTCCGCCTCACCCAGATAGAGGTCTTCACGCGTACGGCCGTGTAGTGTCAGGGCAGCGATCCCGGCGTTCTGAGCAATCTGACCGATGCGCAAGGCATTACGGTCGTCGCGACTCCAGCCCGTGCGGGTTTTGAGTGTGACCGGCACGTTGTGTGGCTGACAGGCTTGAACGACTGCGTCCAGGATGCGTGCCACGAGGTCTTCGTGGCGCAACAATGCCGAGCCCGCTGCGACGTGACACACTTTTTTGACCGGACAGCCCATATTGATATCAATAATGCGTGCGCCCTTGCCGATATTAAAGACCGCAGCTTGCGCCATCATGGCGGGATCTGCTCCGGCGAT
>CANFEI010000088.1 GCA_947445495.1 Alcaligenaceae bacterium | reverse complement strand
TACATGCGCTGTATTTTGAAGGAAAGCTCTCCCGCTCGCTTGACGCAGATGGCATCATTCGTTTCAAGCAAATCTAGCTTATTCGCTCATTCATAAAAGGACGCGTCGTGACTACGCATCATCTCGATACTAAATTGCTTCATATTGGTAGTGCCCCTTTTGATCCCGAAACAGGCACCGCGCCCGTCAATCTGCCGTCCATGCGGACCAGCACAGTTCGCTTTGAAAATCTGGCCGCACTCGAACGTGTTTTCGCTAAACGCGCCGCAGGTGAGCGTGCGATCAGCTACGGTCGCTCAGGCATGGACACTCACCGTGCGCTCGAAGAAGTGTTTATGCAACTCGAGGGTGGAACCTACTGCGTGCTCGCTCCTTCCGGCATGGCCGCTATCAATATCGCTTTTTTAGGTATTCTGAAGTCAGGCGACCACGTGCTCGTGTGCGACGGGGTCTACGGCCCTGTTAAAAATCTTGATCGCACCTTACTCAAGGGCTTGGGAATCTCCGTCACGTACTTCTCGGCACAAGACGATCTCGACGCGCTCATCACTCCCAACACAAAAATGATTTATGTTGAATCGCCAGGGTCCTTGCTTTTTGAAATGCTCGATCTGCCCGCGATGGCAGCCATTGCAAAAAGCCATGGCGTGTTGCTGGCGGCCGACAACACCTGGGGCTCTGGCTATATCTACCGCCCGCTAGCGTTGGGCGCGGATATCTCGGTGGTCGCTGGAACAAAGTATGTTGCGGGCCATTCCGACGTCATGCTCGGTGCGGTCATCGCTAAAGATGAGTCCGTCGCTGCGCGCTTACACTCGGCACAATACGCAATGGGCAACTCCCTTAGCGCCGACGACGCTTGGCTGGCCCTACGCGGCGTCAAAACGATGGCTGTTCGCATGCCTCAACACGCGATCAACGCCCTGAAGGTCTGTGCGTTTTTTGATGCACAACCCTACGTCGCTAAGATCTTTCATCCCGCCTGGCATAAGGATGCGGGGTACGCGCTTTGGCAACGAGACTGCACTGGCTCAAATGGCATGTTGTCTGTCGAGCTCAAATGCTCACCCGATGCCGCCAAAGCCTATGTTGACGCACTGACGCTTTATGGCATTGGGTTTTCTTGGGGAGGCTACGAAAGCCTCGTGCAATGGGTCGATCCTGGCGCGCTTGCATCACACAGCTACTGGAAACACAGCCCCAACGCTTTGCTCCGCTTTCACATCGGCCTTGAGAGCGTCGATGATTTAATCAACGACCTCAAACAAGCTGCAAATTACTTGCCGCGCGCCTGAGTAATCAGCGCGTTCGCCACATCAATCGTTTCCTGGTATCCACCGGCTTCGGAGGGTGAGGTCACAAACCGACCGGCCACCGACATCGTCGGTGTGCCTTGCACGCGATAGGCTGTCACTAGCTGATCGGCCCGACCTGCTTTTGAAGACACGCCGAAGGATTCAAACGCAGCCTCAAATTTTGTACGATCCACCCCTTGTGAAACGACCCACGTCGTAATTTCTGCTTTCGAAAACAGCCGCTTTTTTTGCTCGTGGATCGCCTCAAATACTTTCATATGTAAGTCCAGGCGATCCATCGCCTCCAACGTGAAATACAAACGCTGCAGAGGCTTCATACTTGCATTAAATGCCACGGGCACGTGTTTAACAACAACATCTGCGGGGATGGTCTTCATCCATTTTTGCAATAGCGGTTCAATCACCGCACAGTGTGAGCACGCATAAGAGAAAAACTCTTGGACTTCGATTTTTCCCGGTTCGGTGGGTTGCGCTGGGCTGAGCTCAACATATTTTGTTTTTGCGGGAGCACCACTTTGTGCCACGCTTGCCGAAGTAAAAGATACTAGCATCACACTAGTAAACGCGAGGAGTAATTTTGAAAACACTGTGACTTTCATGTCTGACCGATCCTTAAAAATTTCTGGCTCCACGGAGCCGCAAAATACTGGCGCTAACGCGCATTACTGTCTAACCACTGCTGTAGGTATTTTTTCTTGGCCTAACTTTGTGCGAATTTGATTCATATCATCGATTCGCGCGAAGGGGCCCACACGCACGCGATTAACTTGCAGTCCATTGACTTCGGCCCGTTGAATTTCAACTGGCATACCTAACAACAAAATCCTTGCGCGCAAAGACTCCGCATCCTCCAATACACGAAACGATCCTACTTGAAGGAAATAGGGCCCTCCGGTTGCTGGCGCTGTTTGTGGTTGGCTCGGCGGTGGCGCAAGAGGTTCAGCCTTCGGCCTTGGATTCACAGTTGCGCCACCTCCGGCGGCGGGCGTGGTCGGTGTCAAGGTCGCAATCAACGACCCTAAGGCATCACCACTTCCTTGCGCGAGCGCACTTGCTCCTGGCGCAGACCCTGCGGCGGGTGCAACCGAATCAGGCGCTGCGGCCGTGGTTCCCGTATCGCGGCCGCCCATTCCCGCGTTCGGGTCGGGTGCCTGCCTCGGATCAGGTGCGCCGGGCGCATCGGGGGTGCGGCTCGCTTTGTCATAAAAAGGCATCGGCGCTTTAACAACGTAATAGGCAACACCGGCTGCAACCATCAAGCCAATAACCAACCCCGCTAATAGCCCGTATAACGTGCTTCCACCAGATGATTTATGTTTTGCCATGTTGTGTCGCTTACATCCTCTCAGGTGCCGATACGCCCAACAACTCTAACCCATTTGCAATGACCCGCCGCGTCGCATCCGCAAGACGCAACCTTGCATGCTTGAGTGCAGCATCATCGACGAGTACGCGCTCTGCGTTATACCAACCATGAAAATCCGCAGCACAATCGCGTAACCAGAATGCTACCAAATGGGGTGAAAGCTCAAGCGCCGCTTGCGATACCAAGGCGGGAAACTCTGCCAACCGCTGCATCAGCGCGAGCTCTGACGGTGCCTGCAACATCTCAACCGATGCCGCATGCAGCTGCGCTGCCGAAAGACCTGCCTGGGACAGCATGGAACAAATCCGCGCGTGTGCATACTGAATATAGTAGACGGGGTTTTCTTCGCTTTGTGATCGGGCAAGGTCCACATCAAACACGAACTCCGTATCTGCACGGCGTTGGATCAGAAAGAATCGCACCGCGTCACGGCCCACCCATTCGATCAGATCACGCATCGTGACGTAACTGCCGGCCCGCTTAGAGATCTTGACCTCTTGCCCACCACGCACAACCTTGACCATTTTGTGCAGAACATACGCAGGGTAGTCCGAAGGAATGCCCAGACTCAGTGCTTGTAGTCCTGCGCGTACCCGCGCTATGGTACCGTGATGGTCGCTGCCCTGAATATTGATCGCACGTGTAAAACCGCGCTCCCACTTCGTGACATGGTAGGCCACGTCTGGAACGAAATAGGTATATCCGCCCTCGGACTTGCGCATCACGCGATCTTTATCATCACCCGTGCCCAATTCCGTCGTACGTAACCATAAAGCACCTTCGCTTTCGTAGGTGTGCCCGCTTGCAACCAGTTGAGTCACCGTGTTTTCTACACGACCCGAGGTGTAGAGCGAACTCTCAAGATAATAACGATCAAACGCTAAACCAAACGCTTGCAGATCTAGATCCTGCTCATGGCGCAAGTACGCAACCGCAAACCGACGAATATTATCCAGGTCCGCCACGTCGCCATTGGCAAGCACCCGCTCACCGTCACTCGCGTTGGCGCTCGCCCCAGCCGCAAATTCTTTCGCGATATCCGCGATGTATTCGCCCTTATAACCATCAACAGGATAGTCAGGTGAGTCCGCATTCAGTCCTCTCGCACGCGCTTGCACGCTGATCGCAAGGTTATGAATCTGGTTGCCTGCGTCGTTGTAATAAAACTCGCGACTCACTTCAAAGCCGCTGGCATCGAACAGCCGACACAACGCATCACCGAGCGCGGCTTGGCGTGCATGGCCGACGTGCAACGGCCCTGTTGGATTGGCCGACACAAATTCCACCAACACTTTTTGCTCTTTACGAGGTGCGCGGCCGTATGCATCACCTTGCTGCGCAATGAGGGGCAACACGGCGCTGCGCGCAGCGTGCGTCAGTCTGAAATTAATAAAGCCGGGCCCCGCGAGCTCGGCCTGCGCAATGATAGCTGTGGCGACGGGGTCGCTCATCAAGGCATCGACGATCGCCTGTGCCAATTCCCGAGGATTACGTTTTGCAGGTTTGGCAAGCTGCATCGCGACGTTAGTGGCCAAGTCGCCGTGGGTTGCCACTTTAGGGCGCTCAAGGATAATTGTTGGCAGCGCCTCTGGCAGAACCGCGAATACTGCCTTTTTTAGGCAGGTGATTAGTGTGTTTTGTTGCTCAAGGAGCATGGGAATAATGGGCGACAGGTTGAAGCCTCAAATCATAGCCTGAATTATGGTTTACATTGACTTGACACTTAATAAGGGAATCGTGATGCTTGTTACCTTCAGCAGTAAGGCTGGTGCGGATGTCCTGATGCTATCCCAACATGCCAAGCCTCTTTTGAAGATCATCGGCAAACTCAATGGGCCTGAGCTTGAAACACGCGGGGTTTGGATGCCCGAACAGCTTGAGGACGCCATCGCTCTGCTCGAGGCAGCCATCGCTCTGGAAAAAACAGTCCATCCAGACGAAGGCCCAGACGAACCGCTGCATCCGCTTGCTCAACCTGTGAGTCTGCGCCAGCGATCCTTCACCTTGCTCGACCTATTTCGACGTGCACAGCAAAAAAAACTTCCCGTGCTGTGGGAAGCAAGTTCAGGTTGGTAGGACTCTGGCGGCACAACGTCGACGACTTACCCGGTCGAGTAGCAACCGGCCATCCGCAGCGGTTGTATTTCGTGGCGAAACCCGCGCACGAAGACATCAATACCGATTTGTACTGAGTTAAACGTCCAGGTTAGCGGCTTGTAGCGCATGCGTTTCAATGAACGCGCGACGCGGTTCGACGTTATCACCCATCAGCGTCGTAAAAATTTCATCTGCGGCGATCGCGTCTTCAATCTGCACACGCAAGAGACGACGTACTTTCGGATCCATCGTTGTTTCCCAAAGCTGCGAGGGATTCATTTCACCCAGACCCTTATAGCGCTGCTTGCTCACGTTACGATCCGCTTCGGCACGCAACCATTGCATTGCCTCGCGGAAATCTGCAACCATCGCCTCTTTGCGCTTTTCACCTTCGCCGCGCGAAACCATCGCGCCTTTCCCAATTAATCCCTGGAAGGTTGCAGCGGCACGCGCCAACACAGCATAGTCTGCTCCGCGCACAAAGTCATAATCCAAGACCGTCACCCGTACGTTGCCATGGTGCTTGCGACGTACGATCAAGCGATGCTTTTCTGCGCTCTGATGAAACTCCGCTACAACGTCGACCTGATGCGGCAGCAAGGGGTCTTGCAAACCTGCATGCAATCGCTTGGCCGAGGCCTCTGCCTGCTCTTGTGTATCAAGCTCAACGGTTGCTCCACCGACAATTGCCGACAGCGTGAGCTCATCCATAAAACGACCGAGGCGAGCAATCACACCACCCGCCATGACATATTGCTTTGCCAGCTCTGCTAACGCGTCGCCCGAAATAGCTGTCGAACCTGCCTGCGGAACAAGCGATGCCTCTTTAAGAGAAAGCTGTAGCATGTAGCTAGACTCTTCCACTTCGTCTTTAAGATAGCGCTCGTCTTTGCCTGCTTTCACCTTGTAAAGTGGCGGCTGTGCAATATAGATGTAACCGCGTTGGACAAGCTCAGGCATCTGGCGATACAACAGGGTCAACAACAATGTGCGAATGTGCGCGCCGTCAACGTCAGCGTCGGTCATGATAATGATCCGGTGATAACGCAATTTTTCAACGTTAAAGTCGGGTCCAATACTTGTGCCAAGCGCAGTGATAAGCGTTGTAATCTGCTCGCTCGCGATCAATTTATCAAAGCGCGCTTTTTCTACGTTAAGCACTTTACCGCGTAACGGCAAAATCGCCTGGAACTTACGATCCCGCCCTTGCTTGGCTGAGCCGCCCGCAGAGTCTCCCTCGACGATATACAGCTCGCACAACGCTGGATCTTTCTCTTGGCAATCCGCCAGCTTGCCTGGCAGACCTGCGCCTTCCAACACGCTCTTGCGTCGTGTCATCTCACGCGCCTTACGCGCGGCCTCGCGCGCACGCGCCGCCTCAACAACTTTAGCGCACAGCGCCTTCGCATCGGTTGGGTTTTCTAACAACCAGGTCTCAAGGGTGCGCGCAACCGCCTCTTCAAC